>JAUWQW010000048.1 GCA_030610885.1 Candidatus Aminicenantota bacterium
ACATTCTCCTCTCTCAATTAACACACTCTTAAATCTGTCTCCCCAAAAGTATCCTGTACGACAATTTACTCGATTATACCAACAGGAAAAGCTCTGCTTTATAGACTTTACATATTCTGAAATATCACTCAACTTCTTGCGGAAATCAGAAAAACTCCACACACTTAATTCATCTCTCCCATAAAAGGCTTTTATGCGAGCTTCAAGATCTTCGTCTTTATACGTATCACCAGATTCCATCTTTATAAGTAAATGAAAGTGGTTGCTCATAATAACAAAACCAATTACCTTAACAAAATATATGGAAGAGTATCTCATTATTATTTTTAGAAGCTTCTCTTTTTCCACATCACCCAGATAAAACTCTTTCCCAACAGTTCTTGAAATAATGTGGTAGTATGCAGGTTCCCCAAGAACTTTTAAACGTTTTACTCCTTTATTATTAATTCAGATTTTTGATCTATTAAAACTTAAGGAATATTCATAAATCTTCATACCCATATAAGTATCAATAATAAATAAGTGATTTCTATATACATATATATTATCGCAAAAAACAATTAAATTTTTGGAAGCAATAACCTTTCCAGAATTATTAAAAACCAGTAATCTATACATGTCTGTGTTGTCAGATTCGATATTCCTCGGAAATCTTTGGTTCCCTACTAAAAAAAATTTCTCCTTCTTTTTTGCATGCCTTGTTGTTACAACCAGATAGACCCTGCCTTGCTTATCTACTGAAATTCCTGGGCAAACTTTATCTTTTTGCTCTCCTTTTATATTTAGCTTTTTGGTTGAATTATCAAAACTTACAATAGGTACTTTAAACGGCATTTCATACTTAACAGTCATTAATAATTTACCATCACAGGAATATTTTTGATAATAGGGAGTAGCATAATAAGAAATAAAAATATTATGGTTCCTATCAAAAGTGAAATAAATAGATTCAAAGTTTGTTGGTAATTTGACATTATTATGAATTTTCCCAATCCTTTTTCTTAGTTTTCCACTTAAATTGTATATAGAAATTAACATGTGAGATTTAAATGATTCTTCATGACTGTATAAAGCTATTTCATTCTCATTTGTAATATCAATAACTGATGGTCTCCCATTAATTGTCTTAAAACTATATAAACAATTACCTTCAAAATCAAAGCTTTGTATTCTATGATTACCGGAATCAGCAACCAGCAGATTATTATGATTGTCTATTGTTATAGATCCTGGATTAATAAGATCACCGGGACCTTGTCCCTTTCTTCCTATTGTTCTTTTATAATTTCCTTGTCTGTCAAAAACTTGAATTCGATTATTACCTGAATCTAAAATATAAACCAAGTTGTTTTTCCCTATTCTTACGTTGGTTGGCATACGAAAAAATTGCTGTTCATCATTAACATTGTCACCTCCCCATATTTTTACCAAACTTAATTTTATTTTACCTTCACAAGAGTCAATTTCATTCAATGTATTCTGAACAAAACCTGCTTTGCCAAACAGAAAATAAGAAAAAAGACAAACTATAAAAAAAAATGTGAATTTATTCATTTTATAATAAATCATACTTACAATTCCTCATATTGTACGACTCCATAACATGTACTTTTCTATTTATATTTATAAAAAATCTCAGGTACGCTTCTAAGCAAAACACTCAATAAAGCAGCGTTTTCAAAATTTATCTCCCTAACTTTAGAAGAAATCACTTTGATCTCCTTTACACTGAGATCCTTCTTGCTCAACTTACTTTTAAGTAAAGGAGTGGAATAAAGGAAAAATTCTCCCTTATCCAAAAGCATCTCGATATTATTCCTATCCTTGAATTTTATAAATCTCTTTCCATTTTCAAATCCTATAATAAAAGCCTTCTCTTCATTCTTAAAACTTTTTTCTGTTAAACACAGTTTCGGTTTATCTGTATACGGAGCCCCTGCGTGAGGGCAAAATGTGCGGCAATTACCACACTCATTGCATAGATCAGCAATATTTAAAACCTGATATTTCTGTTTTAATTCAAAAACCTTATCATTTTTAATTTTTATCTTTCCATTTTTGATTACAACCTTCTGTAGCGTAAAACACACGGGTTCAACTTCATAAGAAACATTTGCCCTGTTTGGACATACAGTTACACATATATCGCACAATTCGTCACAAAAAAGGCATCTGGAAGCCTCATTTACTGCTTCTTCCTCAAGTAGCAATCTATTCTCTTTTTTAACCCCCCCCTCTGCATCAATCCCATAACTTCTTTTTGAGCGCATCTTGAGCAAATCTAAATGATTCAATTCTTTTTCTACATTAACATTTTTTAATATCTTCTTTTTCTTTACTCTTTTTATAATCTTTTCAGCACATTTTTTTCCATCTCCAACTGCATTTATCAATGTTGACGATCCACGAAAAGCATCACCACCAATGAAAATATTTTTGCTCTCCCTGTTATTTTTTTTGAAAAAATCTATATCAGCATTTTGGCCTATTGCATAGATCAAGAAATCAAAGGTAAGTTCAAACTCTGAACCCTCTATTTTAAGAGGCTCTGGTCGAGATGTTTCATCCATTTCTCCCAATCTCATTTTACAACATTGAAGTTTAATCTTTCCGTTGACTTCTTTAATCCTTGACAGGGCTGTCAATTCAAGGAGTCCAACACCTTCATTAAATGCTGCTTCAACCTCATCCTTATCTGCTGGCATCTCATTTCTGCTTCTCCTGTAAATAATCGTTACATTACCCCTGTTTTTGTTTATCCTTAATGCTGTTCTTGCAGCATCTATTGCACTATTTCCTCCTCCGACAATTGCTACATCTTTTCCGTGTGAAATATTTTCTCCCCTTTTAATTTTAGAGAGAAAAGTCAGCGCATCAGTAACTCTATTTGATTCCTCTCCTTCAATCCATAGCTTCTTGCTTTTCTGAGCACCAGAAGAGATATATATAAAGTCATACTCTCTTTTTAATTTTTCAAATAGTTGTCTATGTACCTTTGTGTTATAGTGGATCTTAACACCAAGCTCTTCAATTCTCTTTATATCCCGGGTTATCTTTTCTACAGGGAGCCTGAATTCAGGGATAACATAAGAAAGCATTCCTCCAGCAAATGAGTGTGCTTCAAATACTTCAACCTGAAAACCTTCAAGTATGAGAAAATAGGCACATGAGAGTCCAGAAGGTCCTGCTCCAATGATTGCAACTTTTGTGCCGATTCTTTTATTAACCCTATTTTTCAATTCCTTAAATCTACTTTTTTCAGATATAAACCTCTTTATATCCTTTATCATGATAGAATTATCATACATAATTCTTGTGCATCTCTGTTGACACAGATGATCACAGATTAAAGCTGTTACTGAGGGAAAAGCGTTTGTTTTTAAAATTGTCTGAAGAGCTTCCATATAATCTCTCCTTGAAGTTAAATAAAGGTACTCTGGAATATTCTGATCAGTAGCACACTTCTCTACACAGGGAGCTGAAATGCAGTCAAAATAGGTTAATTTTCTGTTCCCCTTTATATTTTTATCAGGAAAGAATTCTTTTTTGTAATACTTTTGTTCAATACTTTTTTCAGCATAGGATTTTAAGTTTTTTAGGGCAGCAGTATTCAAATCATCTTTCTTATTACCTGCTTTGCTTTTAATGTATTCATAAATATTTGAAGCTTCGAATTTTTCTAATTCAACTTCAATTCTTTCCAGGTATTGTTGCAAACGATAATAACCTCCAGGTTTTAATATATCAGTACAAACAGTCACAGGTGCCATTCCACAGGCAATCAGATCACAGGCATTCAAATAATCAACTCCACCTACAAAAGAGATGTTAAGTTCACCCTTAAAATCATTTTGCAATTTTGCTGCAAGATTAACTGCTATTGGATGAAGTGCCCTGCCGCTCATATATAGAATCTTTTCTTTTTCAGGTAACGTTTTTCTTAAATTAATTGTTTCTAATGTGTTTGTTAACTTTATTCTGAAACTCACATTGTTTTTTTTACTTATACTTTTAAGAGAACCTATTATCCTTAGTGCATCATCGTATTTTAAATCGTGTTTAAATGCTGCATCCGGTACTGTTACGCTGTAACCAAGTTTCTCATTTAAAATTTCTCTCAATCTACTCATTCCAAGTAAAGTGGGATTCAACTTTATTGAAGTATTAAGTCTTCTCTCTTCAATCAGGTAACGTCCTATTTGTTCAATCTCTTCTGGAGGAGAGCCATGCATTAAGGATAAAGTGACACTATTTGACATTCTTTCTGGAATCACAATTTCTTTGACTTCAGGATAGCATTTGAGCAGTTTTTCTCTTTTCTCCTCAATATCATATGCACAATTATCAACTTTATCAAGAAACCATTGAATCTTTTTACTTAAAATGCTTTGAAGATCATAACCAATGCTAACATTAAAGATAAACCCGTTTTCATTATCTTTGTTCCATTTAAATCTATTTCTCAGAAGATGAATAAGAATCCATGCATCCAGATATTGACTGAAACTATCCTCTATCCTCAATTCTTGAGACCATTCACAGTTGTACCCCTCATCTTCCATATCAATACAGGGTTTTGTGACTTCTATCCTGTCATTATACTGAACTGTCTTAAGTTCAATATGTCTTGCTCCTGTGAGCCAGGCTGAGATTATATTTTGAGACATCTGTGTGTGTGGCCCGGCTGCGACTCCTATTGGTGTTTCCTGGACCCTGCCATCTACTTGAACTTTGTATGGGTCTATGCTTGAAGGAATGAAAAACTGCTCTTTACTTAAACCAAAAATAGTTCTGTATTTTTCTTCTTCTTCAATTATCCATTTATATAATCTGTCTATTGGAAGGGAGAAAAGTTTATCTGACATTTTCTATCTCAAATCCTCTTTGTTTTTTAGAATCAATTTCAAGACTCTATTAATTGCTTTTCGTTTCTTTTTATAATCTTTTCAAGTATTCGGTCTGGATCTTTAAAAGCACTGTTTAATATCATTGAGGCAATAATATAGGGCTTATTTCCTGCTTCAAGATATGTGGATATCCTGTATTTTTCAAATACTTCCTTTGACACCTCACCATTTTCACAAGAGATACCGCTAATATCTGCTGGTAGACAGTGCATATACAAAGCATTATTATTTTTTGTCAATCTCATTTTTTCTTCGTCACATTCCCAGTCTCTATATTTCATGTTTTCCCTTAAACATCTCTGTTCAAGAATTTCGAGTTCTTTGAAATCTCTGCTCTTCAATAATTCTGTTCTTTTTCTCATAACATCATAAGGAGCCCAACTTTTTGGATAAACTATATCTGCCTCTTTAAAAGCATCCTCAATTGAATTTTCAATATAAAACTTTCCCTCACTTTTAATAGCATTCTTCTCTGCAATTTTAATTGTTTCAGGAACAAGATTATAGCCTTTGGGGTATGCTAATGTGACATCCATACCAAAACGAGTCATAAGCGTTATCAATCCCTGAGGAACTGAGAGAGGTTTGCCATAAGAGGGAGAATATGCCCATGTTACGGCAATCTTCTTTCCCCTCAGGTTCTCCAAAGTACCATAATGTTTTTTAAGATAAAGCAAATCTGAAAGGGTCTGAGTAGGATGGTCAAGGTCACTTTGAAGGTTAATAACCCCGGGTCTTCGCAGAAGAACACCTTCTCTAAATCCATCTTCAACTGCTTCTGAAACTTCTTTCATGTAGTTATGACCAAGATTCAGATAAATATCATCACGAATCCCAATAACTTCTGCAAAAAAGGAGATCATATTTGATGTTTCTCTTACAGTCTCAGAATGTGCTATCTGAGTAGTAGATTCATCAATGTCCTGTAGAGCAAGCCCAAGAGAACTGACTGCAGATGCAAAGGCAAATCTTGTTCTTGTTGATTTATCTTTGAAATGAGAAATAGCAATACCTGAATCAAAACATCTTATTGAAATATTGTTTTCTCTTAGATATCTCAACGCTTCTGCAACCAATAGAACCTTCTTTAGTTCATCAATTGATCTCTCCCATGTAAGAAGAAAATCATTTTGAAAAAGAAGGGACTTTAATTCTTTGATCTGTTCTATTATTTTTTTAAACCTTTTCAATTTACCTCCCCTTGAAATCTTAACCCTGCATAAGAAATGGATAGAGAGCATAGAATGCTGATGCCTTTACTAGATCATCAATTTCTACCTTTTCATTTGGAGCGTGAGCCATAACTTCATTTCCTGGGCCAAAACCAATAACCGGAATATTATAAATACCATTAATAGTGACTCCATTTGTAGAAAAGGTCCATTTGTCTATCTTTGGTTCATTTCTAAAGAGTAATCTGTAAACTTCAGCAGCAAAGAGAATTGCAGGATGATTTTCAGGAAGTCTCCATGTTGGAAAATACTTTTCCATACTATATTTTAGGCCTGTGTAGGATTTCTTTTCATAATATAATAACTTAACTTTAGAATTACTGCTGTCAACAATATTTATAATTTCTTTTAGAGCTGCTTTTTTGCTTTCCCCCCAGGTTAATCTCCTATCAATATGGATCTTTGCATAATCTGGAACAGCGCAAAGAGATGGAGTCTTTGAAACAAGCTGAGTAACAACAGCAGTCCCTTTTCCAAGAAATTCATCTTTTTTTAACCCTTTATTCAAATCCTCTATCTCAAGGGAGAGACGGGAAGCCATATAAATAGCATTTTTACCTCTCTCTGGTACAGATCCATGAGCAGAGATGCCATCAAAGGTTACCTCAATCTCCATTCTCCCTCTATGTCCTCTGTAAATGTTGAGATCAGTGGGCTCAGTGCTTATAACAATATCTGGATTTATTTTGTCCTCTTCAATAATATACTTCCAGCATAAACCCTCACAATCTTCCTCCATTATACTACCAACGAAATAGACTTTGATATTACTATTCACACCAAGTTCCTTCAAGATCTTTCCTGCAGTTATAAAAGCAGCAGCTCCTCCTTTCTGATCAACACTTCCCCTTCCGAGAACAAATCCCTCTTTTATTTCCCCTGAAAAAGGATCAAAATCCCAGTTCTTTAAATTTCCTACATCAACAGTATCTATATGTGCATCTATTGCTAGCATTTTTTTTCCATTTCCAATGCGTCCAATGATATTTCCCAGGCCATCAATTTTAACATCTTCAAAGCCTACCTCTTCCATCATTTTTTTCAATTCAAGAACAACTTGCTTTTCATTACCACTTGTTGAAGGGATTTGTACAAGCCTTGAAAGATTTCTGCTTGTGTAATCCCTGTAATTTTCTGCCATCTTTAAGATTTTTTCTGCTGTTGAATTCATTTTAGATCTCCATTAATTAAAAATTAAGTTATTGCTCCTTTTGATAAGTCAATAATTTGATAATCTTGGATTGCAAATATTTCAATAATTTCAGAAACCAACCATTTTCTCACAGTTATATAAAGTTCTCTTTTACTTTCGAGTGCTTTTTTAAGAAATGGTGCAAAACCACGATTATTCAGTTCAATAGGCCCGATTTCATCAATATAAATTGGGGAAATATCCTTTTTCAAGATATCATCACATGCATCTCGTGCAAAGAGAAATGCCTTTGACGAAAAGCTAAATCTTCGAAAAGTAAATATCTCATCACATTGTAATGTCTCATATCCCTTAATCCATGCAAGAGGAAGCCTTTTTTTTGTTGATAGTCTTTGAATTTCGTAACCAATAAAAGTTGTATTTTTGAAAATCTTTTTTGATACAATACCATCTCCGCCCTTTTCATTGAAAATAGATTCAATTTTTTCTGTTTTTCCACTATTTGTTCTTCCTGAAATTATCCATACCATTATGCTATTTCCTTGTAAAAGAAAGATGTTGAAGATTTTTTTTCTCGTACCTTACAGCCTGAATCTCAGAAATTATCGAAATTGCAATTTCATTGAGTTCTTTCCCTCCTATATTAAGACCAGCTGGGGTGTAAAGGATTTTTAAATCAATTTTCTTTTTTAACTCTTTTTTTAATCTTTCTATCATCCATACACCCTTTTTTTTTGAAGCAACTAGACCAATATATTTAGGAGTATAATCACTTTTATAGATCCCTTTTAATACTTCATAATCATGTTCATGGTTATAAGTTGCTATAACAATGTATGCTTTATTCAGATCAATCTTTTTTTTCTCAATAATTTCCGAATATCTGCCAGAGATTTTATTTTGAACACTCTCTATATTTTGAATATATTCTTTTCTGTTATCAATAACAGTAATTGAAAAATCGAGGTTTTTTATATGATATATGAGTGAGCGGCTTACATGACCTGCTCCAAAGATAAAGAGAGTTTCATCCAACCCTACATATTCAAAAAAGAGTGTGACATTTCCACCACATATCATACCAGCCTTTTCAGCATCAATTATCTCATTATCTTTATTCAAAGAGTATTTTTTTAATATCGGCTCTTTTGTTTCAAATATCTTTACAGCTAGTTTTTCAGCATCATATTCAAGTAATCCTCCTCCTATTGTTCCTGCTTTCTCGCCATCTTTTAAAACAACCATCTTTGACTGAATCTGTGAAGGCACATGACCCTTTTTTTCAACAACGGTTATAACAATAAATTCTTTGCCCTCTCTTTTAAGTGTTGCAATTTTATCATAGATATTTTTCAAATTTTCCTCCAGGTATCGACTTTCACAAAACTAATGTATAATTATCTGTATATAAACCGCGGCTATAATAACAAAAGAACAAACAAGTAATTGGAACTTTTTAGTTCTTCTAAAAAACCACTCTTTTTTTTCATTAACTCTTTTTAGATAAAAGTAGATCAAAAGCATATTGGCAATTAAATCAAGCAAGAGAAACTTTACAATAAAGAAAGGAGTTAATTTTATAACATCTCCAAGATTAAAAAATAGAACAGAAACAACAAGAATAACAAAGAAAGGTATCCTCCACATTCCTACTGCAATTAAAAGGTCTCTAAAATTGAAACTGCCTCTCTTTCGCTCTACTATCTTAAAAAAGATAAAAACAGCTGCTGCTTCCATTAAAATACAAATTGCTGGATTTATAGTAGTTATCACACTATAAGATGGTAAGAAAATATCAATTAACTTAAAACCTGCTGCTATTGCTGAAATTAGAAAAATGGACATTAATCTGTCTGTTTCTTTAAATACTTTTCTCATAAAGTAAAATCCGATAGGGAACATAAAAAAGCCTGCAATCCCAGTGGTAAAGTGAAGCATATAACCCAATATACTCTCTGAAATTCCCCACGATACCCCCCAGAAGATAACAGCTGAACGAAAATTATCTTCATATTTAAGTTTCATCAAGTCCCCCTTTTGATAAGTTGTTTTTTTCTCTTCTGTAGTCTTCAAGTGTATCAATGTCTTTCAAGATTCCGCTTTCATTGGTTTCAACTATTTCATATCCTTTTCTCTTAATAAATCTGCTTAAGGATGAATTGTCCTTTTCCTCAAGGATTTCATTCTTAAGTGTGCTATTAATTAAAACAGGGTGTCCTTTTTTGCCTTTGTAAACCGGAATTATTATATCACCATAAGTCTTAAGGAGTTTTTCGTAAACATTTCCTGTAACAAACGGAAGATCCCCCGGAAGGACAAAGAACCTTTCACAATTAATATGCTTAATTCCTTTTTTAACAGAGGTAAACATCCCCTTTTTATAATCAGGATTAAAAATAACTTGAATATTTTTATGTTTTTCTATGAGTCTTTTAAGTTTTTCGATCCTGTAACCGCCAACAACAATCACTCTTGAGCAATATTTAGACATTCCATCAATAGTCTGTTGAATGATTGTTTTATCTTTAAGTTTAAGTCCCATTTTGAACAATCCTGTTCTGCTTGAATAACCAGCTGCAAGAACAATCCCCTCAATTTTCATGCACAATCACTCCTTGTTTCTTAAAGAAAATAATATACTATAAAAAACAAGTAAAAAAATTATATAAAATAATGAAATCTTAAACTTTTTCAATTACTGTTTGCTTTTTATTTATCCCCTTTTCCAAGCCTGCTTTTTTTATAACTTTATTTCTTAATTCCTCGAAAAGAGAAGTATTCTCTTCTAATAATTTTCTTACTGACTCCTTTCCCTGACCTAATTTGTTATCACCATAAGAATACCAGGAACCTGTTTTTGAAAGAATCTCATACTCAATGCCAAGTTCAATTATATCTCCCTCTTTTGAAAACCCTTTACCAAATATCAAATCAACCTCAACTGTTCTAAAAGGCGGTGCCAGCTTATTCTTTACAATCTTCATTCTTGTTCTTCCACCAACAATTTCAGTTCCATTTTTTAGAGTTAATATTTTTCTTACATCAAGTCTCATAGAGCTATAAAATTTCAAAGCTCTACCACCGGTTGTTGTTTCGGGATTTCCAACAAACATCCCAATCTTTTCTCTTAATTGATTTACAAAAAGAAGAGTTGTTTTTGAACGAGAAACAATAGCTGTAAGTTTCCTCAATGCCTGGCTCATTAACCTGGCTTGAAGCCCCATATGGCTGTCTCCCATATCACCTTCTAATTCTGCTTTTGGAACTAAAGCAGCAACACTATCAATAACAACAATATCCACTCCACCTGAACGAACAAGAATCTCCGCTATCTCCAGAGCCTGCTCACCATAATCTGGCTGTGCAATATAAAGTTCATCAATATTAACCCCCAGATTTTTAGCATAAGCTGCATCAAGAGCATGTTCTGCGTCAATAAAAGCTGCATACCCTCCTGCCTTTTGAGCTTCAGCTATTGTTTGAAGAGCAACAGTTGTTTTACCTGAAGCCTCAGGCCCATAGACTTCGCAAACTCTTCCTCTGGGGAACCCACCAATGCCTGATATTATATCAAATGATAGGCATCCTGAAGAAATAGCAGGAAAACTTACAATATCTTTGCTACCAAGTTTCATTATTGAACCTTTCCCAAATTGTTTTTCAATTTGAGAAACAGCATTGTTTATAGCAGAAATCTTTTGATTTGTATTATTCATATTTTCCTCCAATAAATCTCTATAAATTAATTTCTATATATTTAATTCTTTCAAATTATAAACAATAAACTCATTTACTTAGATATTCGACTTTATCAAACTCTTTGTCCTGTTCATGGTATGATTCAATTACATCTTTTAAAGAATTCAACATATTAACCATATCATTCTCGATTTCTTTTCTCTTTATCTTCAAATTTCTAATTCCCTCTTTCAAATCCTTTCTTCTTTCAATAGCATGATTGATAATCTCTTCAGCCTTCATCTCAGCTTCTTTAATTATTAATTCAACCTCTTTCTCTGAATTTGACTTTATCTCATTTGAGAATTTTTGAGCAGAAACCAATGTGTCTCTTAAAATTTCTTCTCTCTTCTCAAATTTTGAGAGTTTTTCTCTTAAGCGTTCTATTTCCCTTTTAATGTTCTCTCTTTCCTGAACCTCATTTTCAAGAACTTCAGCAACCTGAACCAAATAGTTTTTTACCTCTTCCTTATCAAATCCCCTAATTTTCACACTAAAATTTTGAGTTAAAATATCCTGTGGCATTAATTTCATCTTAACACCTCCCCATTAATTATTTGACTTCCAATTAATAATTTATTTGCATATCCAATCATTATTCCTGTAAAAAAGCTGTCAACAAAATATAATATTACAATAATTATTATTGGAGATATATCAATACCTCCAACAACTGTGAATGGAAGCGTCTTATGAACAAATCTAAACACTGGATCTGTCAAACGCCGTAATATCAAAATAAAGGTATTGTAAGGAATGTTACCCAACCAAGAAATTACAGATCTTATAATAATAATAAATATATATGCTTGAACAATTAAATGAAAAAGCTGAGCAAAAGATTTTAGAAAATTACCCAAAATCATATATATCTTCTCCCAAAAAGAGCGGCTCCTATTCTAATCATTGTAGCTCCTTCTTCAATTGCCACTTCAAAATCATCGCTCATACCCATTGAAAGATGTTGTATATTAAAATTTGGTAATTTTGAGCCATTTATTTCATCCTTTAATTCCCTTATTTTGATAAAATATGGCCGAACACTTTCAGAATCTTCAAAATAAGGAGGTATAGCCATAAATCCAATAATCTTTATTCTATTTAAATTGGAAATATAATTTAAAGCCTTTTTTAAGCCATCAACAGTAAAACCTGATTTATTCTTTTCTTCTCCTATATTTATTTCAATAAAAACCTCAGTTTCCCTGATTGACCTCTTATGAATGTGCTCTAAAGATTTTACACCATCAACTGATTGAATAAAATCAAAATTCCTTAAAATTCTATTGATTTTATTTTTCTGAAGCTTACCAATAAAATGCCACTCAATATCAAGAGATTCTAGTTGAGACTGATGTAATTCTGCTTCCTGTGCCTTATTCTCTCCCATTATTCTTATACCACAATTGTATACCTCTCTTATTTTTTCTACTGGTTGATCCTTACACACTCCAACTAATTTGATTTCTTTGGGCTCTCTATTTACTCTTTTGCAAGCCTTTTCTATTTTTTCAATAATTCTTTTGTAATTCTCTTTTATATCCATTTTTATTTCCTTAAAACAAAAATAATTTTTATAAAAATTTTACAATTCATTATTCTCAATTTTCAATAACATTTTTTTATTTTCTATTCCAGCGGAAAAACCTCCTATTCTTTTGCCTGTTCCAATTACTCTATGGCATGGAACAAAAATAACAAGATAATTTTTTCTCATTGCATTTCCAACAGCACGTTGTGCATTCTGATAGCCAGCTAATTCGCCAAGCCTTTTATAACTTATTAAGTCTCCCTTTTTTGTTCTTTTTAGAGTTTTCCATACCTTTCTTTCAAATTTGGTTCCTCTGGAAAATTTTACATTTAATTGCGAAGGATCAACATTCTTACCATTTTTATAATCATTCAATTCTTCAAATAAACTTTCCATTTCCTTTTCATCCCCTTTAAGCTGAGGAAAATATCTTCTCTCATAACTAATAAGGTCTTCCTTTTCTTCTTCACTTCTAAAACCGTGTGAAAAAATTATTTCCCTGTTCTCAATTCCAATAAGAAGTTTAAAATCTTCGAATAACTCCATTTCAGAATAAAACTGCATGTTATCATTATATAATATTTCAATACTTTTTTAAAGTTTAAACTTTATTTTTTACATTACTAAAAAATCGAAAAAGATTCATGGAATTTAAATATCTATTGCTGTTAACCTAAATTTAATATATAATTTTAAATAAAAATTAAAAAAACCATATTAATAGATTAAAAGGTTACATATTTATGATTAATTTTTTTAAAAATTTAAAAGGAATCATTATAACACCGGGCCAAACTCTCGGGAAATTAATGGATAAAAAGCAATGGGTAGCATCATTTATTCTGATCATAATAACTATATTTATCTTCACTTATATTTCTTCTCCATTTGATATTGCAAAAGGTTCAGAACTAATCAAAAACTCCTCTATTGCAGAACACTTCTCAGAAGATCAACTTGAAAACTTTGGACATATTTCAAACCTAAACCGAATAATGACATCAATATGGGCAAGTTTTATATCCACAATTGTACTTATAATTGCCTCATTTTTCACATACCTATTTTACGGAATTGGTAAAGCAGAAGGATTGTATATAAACTATTTTTCTTTAATCATAAATGCATCAATTATTGACATGATTATTCCAAGATTAATTAGAACTTTATCTCTTTTATTTTTAAACACAAATATTGCTACACATTTAAATCTCAGTTTACTTTTCCCAGCTCTAACTAATACTAGCTTTAGTTTTCTTATTTTTTCACAGATTGACCTTTTTTCAATATGGTACTTGATAGCAATCGCCTCAGGTGTAGCAGTTTTCTCCAAAATGAGCTTAAAAAAGAGTTTTTTTATTGCTATTCTATATTTTTTATTTAAATCAATAATTAAAATTTCATTCTCTTATTTATTTATTAAAATAATGGGAAATTAACTATTATCAATAATTTTTTAGGTCTCGATCCATTTCTCTTTTTATATCTCTTTCCTTTATAACTTGCTTTTTTTCATATAAACGTTTTCCTTTAGCAACTCCTATTTCAATTTTAACAAATCCTTTTTCATTAAAGTACATCCTTAGAGGGATAATGCTCATTCCTTTTATTTTAACTTTCCTTTCCAATTTTATTATCTCTCTTTTATTCAAAAGAAGCTTCCTTTTTCTTCTTGGCTCATGATTATTACAACTTGCATTCGAATATTGGCTAACATTTGAATTTATTAAAAAGGTTTCCTGAAATCTTATTTCAACATAAGATTCCATTAAACTGACTTTACCCTGTCTTATAGATTTTACTTCTGTTCCAACTAATACAATCCCAGCTTCATGTTTTTCTGTTATTTCATAATCATGAAAAGCCTTCTTATTAACTGTTATATTTTTTCTTTTTTCCATGTTTCACTGACTTCTCATTTATAATCAACCTAATTTCCTCTATTCTTCTTTCAGCCATATTTTCTACTATTAAGATATTATTCTCAAGTTTAATTTTAGAATTTATCTTTGGTAATCTTCCGTAAAAAAAAATAAACATACCAGACATTGTAGTGTAATCTTTCCTTTCCGGTAATACTAATCCAAACTGATCATTCACATCATCAACAGTGATATCTCCTTTAATTAAAAAAGTGTTTTTATTTACTTCCTTTATTGGTTTTCTACTTATTTCAACTTCACCCAAAACCTCTTTGAGAATATCATTTAGAGTTAAAATACCAATAGTTGCTCCATACTCATCTAATATTACTGCAATATTTAACTTATGTTTCTTGAATTCTTTAAGAACATAATTTATGGAAGAATATTCAGAAACAAAAATTGGTTCTCTTGATATTTTTTTTAAATCTAAATTTTCTAAATTATCTTCCATTAGAAAAGATAACATATCATTTGAATTAATAATTCCTGTAATGCAATCAAGATTTCCACTGTATATTGGAATTTTCGATATCCTTTTTTTAAGAATTATTTTCTTTAATTTCTCAATATTTGAATTTTCCTCAAGGCTAATAATTGATAATCTTGGAGTCATAATACTCTTTATATCTTTTTGAGCAATATCAATTATTTCATTTATCATTCTTAGTGTCTCTGGATTGTATTTAAACAATTGTATTTCCGATTCAAGAAAATATTTGATTTCAGCAACTGAAAATTCTTTTTTCATTATTTTTTTTAATTCCTTTCTGAAAAACAAACTTAAAAACAGAGAAATGATTTTAACAAAGGGATAAAACAGATGTTTAAAAAACTTTATCGGATAAGCATAAAAAAAAGAAATTTTTTCACTATATCTAAAAGCATAAGTTTTTGGGATTATTTCAGCAAAAAGTAAAATAATAGTAGTTGTGAATAAAGTTGAGTAAAGCAAAATCAAGTTTTTATCTCTAACAACAAATTCTGTAATTAAAATAGTAGATAATGAAGCTGCAGCTATATTAACAAGATTATTTCCAATTAGAATCGTTGAAAAAAACTCATCAGAGTTTTTAAGAAAATTTCTTAATAGAATTGCTTTTTTATTCCTTTTATCAGCTTTATGATTTAATTTTATTTTATTTAAAGAGATTAAAGATGTTTCTGCAGAAGAAAAAAAAGCACTTAAAATAATGAGCATTATAAAAATTGCTATATATAAGACTAACATTGTTAACTCCCAAAATTATCTTTTTTTGAAAATAAGCACCTATGCCTTATTATATATCTGATATATTACTTTATATAATGAAGCTCCTATACAATCATTTACTATTTGTACATCTTCTGCATATTCTGGGATTTTTAATATTTTAGGAGCAAAATTAACAATACCTTTAATCCCAAGTTTCACCAATTTATTAAGCATTTCCTGTGCAGAGTTTTCAGGGAGTGTAAGTAATGCTATCTTTATATTTGGATGTTCAGATAAAAACCCATCAAGTTTATCAATATGATGAATTGGAGCACAATGGGAACCTCGCTCTTCTGCTTTAGAGATTAATTCTTCCTTTACATCAAAAAGTGCAACAACATTAATATGTCTAACTTCAAACAGTTTATACTCAGACAAACAACATCCCAATCTTCCTGCTCCTATTATAATAACATCTACTCTTCTATCTATTGGCAGTACCTTTTTCAATTCATTAAAAAGCCTCTTTATTTGATACCCCTTTTTTTGTTTCCCTATTGAAATACCAAGGTAAAAGAAATCCTGCCTTATTTGGTTAGAGGATACTCCTGTTATCTCCTCCAACTTGATTGAGGAAATATATAAATCATCTGAAAGGTTTAATTTTAATAACGCCTCATAATAAAAAGATATTCTTTTTATAACTCTTAAGCTAATTTTCTTTTTCATTTCTCCCTCTCTTTATTGTTAATTTTTAATATAATATTCAAAAAAGTTCTATATGTCAAGCAAAAATGCTAAGCTTTCTCTTTAATTAAACCCTTTTTAAAAGCATATAAAAGCATTTTTAAATCATCAATTTCTTTTTGAAGCTCATTCCCAACATCTGTATTTTTTATTCGTATTCTCTTTTTTGAATGTTCAAGCACTCTTTTAACTGATAGAATATCTTTTTCTTCTTCTATAGCTTTCTGTGTTGATTCAAAAGGCTCATGAGAAACTAATTGAAGTCCATGAGAATTGAAAATGAGTGTATAACCTGCTATTCCTGTTTGTGGTTGATAAGCTTTTGAAAAACCCCCATCTAATACAATAAGTTTCCCATTTGATTTGATGGGACTCTCACCATCCTTCACTTTCACAGGAATATGCCCACAGAATATATGCGAATTTTTAGGTTCAAGTTTAAAATCTTTTAAAATTTGGTCACATATTTTTTCATCATCTCTGAATTTGAAGAATGGATCTTTCTTTTCTTTGTGCGTTATCTTATCGTCTACAAAATACCTCTCAAAAGTTGCCATCTTATCTTTGCCAAAAAGAGGTGAGTGTGGTCCGCACCACATATACCAGATAATATCTGTTCCATATAATTTTAAATCAGAATCAAGTTTAGTAAAATAGGCTTCCCTGGATAAACGATCTAATTTATCATATAGTGCTTGTCCTTTGTATTCCTTGTTATTAATAAGTAGTTTTTTGAAAGTCCCATCTGAATTCATTGGAATACAACCATGAAACAAAAGGTTTGAATTGCATGTAAGATATAGGCTTCCTTTTGAATAGAAAAATCTTATATGATTTCTTAGTTTTTCGCTATATGAAAATGAGGATTTAATTTTTTCAATAACTTTATTCTCTTCAGGAGTAAGTTGATATGGATTTTCAGGGTCTATTGTAGGAAAGTAATTATCATTAAGCTCATATATTTTATTATCTAATAGTATAGTTCCTCTTTTTAGATCGATTTTATCAAGAAGTAATCTGTCATTCATTCCAAATTCAGGTCTTCTCTTTATGATCTGACCCTCAAGTTTAAATTGAATAATAGTAATAGCTTTGTGCATCTTTCTTATTAAATTGATTTCATTTTCATTATAGTTTCTGCTTGAAATATCTTTTGGATCAAACGTTTTATTCTTTTCATCTTTATAAAATTCAAGGGCAAAAGTGGCTAAAGGAAGCATGTTGATTCCATACCCATCTTCAAGAGTATCCATATTTCCATATCTTAATGAAATACGAAGAACATTTGCAATACAGGATAGAGAACCTGAACCAGCTCCCATCCATAAAATATCATGATTACCCCATTGCAAATCAACATTATGATAATTTATTAATTTATCAAGAATTATATCTGCTCCTGGTCCCCTGTCAAAGATATCTCCAATAATGTGCAATCTATCTATAACTAGCCTCTGGATCAAATTGGAAAGTGCAATGATAAATTCTCTTGCTCTATCAATTTCAATAATTGTGTGAATGATCTGTTTATAATATTCTTCCTTATTTAATCTATTTTCATCTTCATGAAGAAGCTCTTCTAAAATATAGGCAAAATTCTTTGGTAATGACTTCCTTACTTTAGAACGCGTATATTTTGAAGACGCATTTCTTGACATTTCTATGAGTTGATATAAAGCTTTTTCATACCATTTTTTAATATTTTTCCCTTCTTTTTTTACAATATTAATCTTCTCTTCAGGATAATATATCAATATTGCAAGACTCTTTTTTTCCTCTTCGCTTAGTTTAGAACCAAACACATCATCAATTTTTAATTTTATAACACCCGAAGCATTTTTTAGCACATGGATAAAAGATTCATATTCACCATGAATATCACTTATAAAATGCTCAGTACCTTTAGGAAGATTTAAAATAGCCTGGAGATTGATAATTTCAGTACTAGCAACAGAGATTGTAGGAAATTGTCTGGAAAGAAGCTTTAAATAATCTAATCTCTCTTCTACAATATTATTATTTATTTCTTTTTTCCCCATACTTTTCATTATACACCTCTTACAAAATATTACATTTTATAAACAGAAAAATCAACCTCTTGTAATACATCATCTTGACAATTAGCTTTTAAATGATAGAATTAATCAATATTATTATATAACCGGAGGTTGATTATGTTAAAAAAAACAATTATATTTTTTATTACAATCTGTTTTCTTACAGCTCCATCCTTTTTCGCTAAAGAGAAGATAGATATAAAAGGAAGTAAGGATCACTCATTAATTTCCAGATACCCTGGATCAATAATTGCTAATTACACAATGAATGAATTTGATGAATATACTCTTCCTACAGGGCTTCCAAATAAAAAGGGGAAACTAACAAAAACAAAAAAATTAGAGGGAAAAGTCACACGCATTACATATACTGTACCTAAGGGAAGATCAACTCTTGAGGTATTCAGGAATTATGAAATAGGATTAAAAAAAGGAGGATTTGAATCAATATTTAAGTGTTCAGGCAAAAAACTGGACAATGAAAGCTATAAAAAATGGCCTGCGATTGTATATCCTGTAACAAATAGGTTTGTCCAGCTCCGCGGTAAATCTGAAAACCAACGATATCTTGCAGCTAAACTAGAAAAAAACAACCAGCAAGTTTTTGTATCATTGTATGTTTCTCTGGGCTGGTATCCATACACTGTAGTTCAATTGGATATTATTGAAATTAAGAAAATGGAATCAGATTTGATCATTGTAGATGCTGAAACTTTAAAGAATGATTTGAATGAGAATGGCCATGCAACAGTTCACGGTATCTACTTTGATACAGATAAAGCCACACTTAAACCCGAATCTCTTGATGCAATAAAAGAAGTTGCCAAACTCTTGAAGGAAAATCCAAACCTAAAAATTTACATAGTAGGGCATACTGATAATACTGGAAAATTCTCACACAATATGGACTTATCACAAAAGAGATCAGAATCTGTAATGAAAGAACTCACAACTAACTTTAAAATCAACTCTAAACAATTATCAGCCTACGGAGTAGGACCATTAGCTCCAGTAACATCCAATAATACAGAACAGGGTAGAGCAAAAAACAGAAGGGTTGAGATTATTAAACAGTAATTAACTGGTTCTTATACCATAATATCTTCGATTTCTTTTACTGATTTTGGGATCTGTGTTCTGCCTAAAACTCTATGACCTTTATCAGTTATCATCACATCATCTTCAATTCTTATGCCGCCAAAACCTTTGAATTTTTCTACTTTTGAATAATCTATATACTCTTTGTATCTCTTCTCAGAACTCCATTGATCAATCAAAGCAGGAATAAAATAAATTCCAGGCTCAACAGTAAACACAAAATCAGGTTTCAATTCTCTTGCCAATCTCAAATAAGCAAGACCGAATTGATCACTTCTCTTAACTATATCATCATATCCTACCAAATCTTCCCCTAAATCTTCCATATCATGAACATCAAGCCCCATCATATGTCCCAGACCATGAGGGAAAAACAATGCGTGAGCTCCTTTTTTTACAGCATCTGCAACATTCCCTTTCATTAAACCAATATCTTTCAACCCTTGTGCAATTACTTGTGCAACTTTAAGATGAATGTCTCTATATTTTTCCCCAGGTTTTGTAGCCTTAATAGCACAAATCTGAGACTCAAGTACTATTTCATAGATATCTTTTTGTTCTGAAGTAAATTTACCTCCTACAGGCAAAGTCCTGGTTATATCCGATGCATAATGTTCAGGAGATTCAGCGCCTGAATCAATAATCAGCAACCTGTTTTTTGTCAATTTATTCCCATGAAAATGGTTGTGAAGAGTTTCTCCATTTATAGTAAGTATGGTCGGGAATGAGTAATGACTTCCAAAAGAGCTTATTATCCCCTCAATTTCACCCACAAGTTCTCTTTCATATTTTCCAGGTTTAGCTATATTCATTACTGCCATATATATTTCATAAGATATGTCAAGTGCTTTTTCAATCTCAGCAATTTCCTCCTTTGATTTAACTGACCTCTGAGAAATAACAGCCTTAATTAATTCTTTAGAAGCATAATTCTTTATATTTGATATTCCCAAGAGTCTTTCAATTTCAAAACTATTTTCAGCTCTATAAGGAGGTAAAAAATGAATCTTTCTTCCTTTTAAAATCGCATTATCAATTTGTTCTTTTAATTTGCGTAAATTACCTGTGTTTTTTATTCCAACTTTATCTGCCAACTCTTTTATATAAGGCTGAGGACCCATCCATATAATATCATCTATTGTAAAATCTTCTCCAAACAAAAAATCCTTGTTTTCATCAATATCTATTAAACCTGTGAATCCAGGCTTATCAATACCAAAAAAGTATAAAAAATTACTATCCTGTCTAAATGGATAAGGATTTGCAGGATAATTCATAGGGCTCTCATTATTACCAAGTATAAGAATCAAACCTGTGTTAACATCATCTCTCAACAAACTTCTTCTCTTTATATAAATCTTTTTATCAAACATTTTTACTCCTTATTTGTAATGTTATATAATATCTTTTGAAAAATCAACTGAACTAAATAAAACAATTTTCTATTGACTAAGATTATAGGTGAAATCAATATTTATCTTTAAAGCAATATATTACCTGTGATATTTTATACCCTTTATAATAAGTAAATAAAGATAAAGAAGGTAAAGAAGAAGAATAAAGAAGGAAGAATAAAGAAGAATAGAATAAAGAGGTAAAGAAGGGACAGGTAATTTATTTACTTCAAACAAACTATTTCAATTTATCTTCTATTTTCTATATTCAAGTCCTTAAAATATTGATTTAAATAATATTTCTACTAACTGTTTTACTAATTTTGATTACAAGTAAAATGGGTTTTATATAAAAAAATCAGGAATATGATCTTTTAAAAATTAAATTTCTGATTACATATACACGCATCACATAATATTGTAACACTCTTTATTTAAATAAGTTTAAATCTAATTTTTATGGCGATATTGAATTCAACCGCCTTATTGAAAAAATCGTTTTCGTTAAGCCTGTTTTATGTATCCGCCTATCCTTCTTTAATATTACTGTGCCTCCAAACATGGAATATGATGACTTTATAAAATCCCTCGAACCTAAAACCAAACCATCTGTAAAATAACGTACTCGATACCTGAATGACTCAGCTTCTCCTAACTTAAAATCCCTCTCAATCTCCTCTTTTATCATCTCTTCTGATATCTGATGAACGACAATTAGAATTCCCGTTCAGCGACAATTAGAATTCCCGATTTGTAAAAAGTCTGTTAGACTATTTGGACTTCAAAATAAAAGGAGTTCGAATGAAGACAGATCAACAAGTCAGGAGGTTATTTATGCTGAACAAAAAAGAGAAGTTAAAGGCGGTGGCTGCGGCAAAATCAGGAATGGATGAGAAGAC
>JAUWQW010000116.1 GCA_030610885.1 Candidatus Aminicenantota bacterium
TCTCTCAGCCTTAGAGTTAGAGCATGAAAGATTAATAATCATTATAATAGAAGATATTATTACAAAGAAAATCCTTGTATTATCTTTTTTTCTCATTTTTTTTTATTCCCTTTACATCCTGTAAAAGCAATCCATTGTATATCTTTTTAGATTGTTTTACTATGCAATAGAACTTGTTAAATTTAATTGGTTCTATCTTTATTGGATCCTTATTTATAGGATTGACCCAAAATTCATTTTTATTAATAAATATCATATTTAAAGGAACCTTGAGTACATTCTTGAGCTCAAAAGTCTTTATTTCACATTTTACACTCATTCCCGGCTTCATTACGTTCAAGTCAAGAGAATCAAGGCTAATAATTACCATAAAATAGTGAGACTTCCCCCACTGCTTTTTCTCTCCTGCACTTTTTGAAATATCAATAATCTTCCCATAAAGATGTTTGTCAGGATATGCATCAAGATATATATCTACTCTCTGTCCTGACTTTAGTAGTTTTATAACACTCTCATTTGCCCAAGCTTTTATCTCTAAAGAACTTATATCAGGAATTGATGCAACAGTTGCTGAGGTAAAAATTTCATCTCCAATCTGGATTTTTCTGTCCTCCCATGGATGCTTTGCATAAATTACTGCACCTGCTGTTTTTGAGTAAATCGTAAGTCCTTTTAACATTTTTTTGTAATTCTCCAGTTCTTCCCTTTTTTGTTTAATCTCAATATTCTTCTTTTCTAATTCAGTTTTCATTGATTTAGTTTTAGCAATTTTCTCTGTTTTTGCATCTTTTAGCTCCTGTTCCCTCTTTTTCAATTCCATTTGCTTCTTGTCATATTCATAAAGACTTAGTATGCCTTTAGGCACAGATGCATCTATTTCGGCTTTGTTATATTCAATCTCAGCACTTTTTACTCTAAAATCCAATTCTAATTTTTGGTGTTTGTTATTAAATTTCTTTTGATCCATCTCCTCCTCTAAAACCTCTAAAGCCATCTCAATATTTTCAATTTCACTAACTAAATTCGAGGTATCAAACCTTACAACTGGATCTCCTGGCTTAATTTCTGTTCCTTCTTCTGGCATCCATTTAATCTGAATCCGCCATGTATTATTTCTGGGAACAATAAAATACTCTGCTTTGTTTGCATGAATACTTCCTGTTAATATAACTTCCCGGACAAAATCTCCCTTTATTACATGATTGTTTGAGAAAAGAGAGGAACAGAAAAATATAATAGACAAAACAATATAGATAACTGATCTAAATGCCATTTATTATCTTTCCATCTATCATTTGTATTGCATAATCTGCATATTTTGCAATATCTTTTTCATGAGTAACCATAATAATAGTATGGCCTTTTTTATGTAGCTTCTGCAGGAGTTTCATTATATCATTTGAGGTTACAGAATCAAGGTTTCCAGTAGGCTCATCAGCCAGAATAATTGATGGATCATTTATTAAAGCACGGGCTATTGCTACGCGCTGGCTTTGTCCCCCTGATAGCTCAGAAGGCTTATGATAAATTCTATCTTTTAACCCTACCATTTCAAGTGATTCAACTGCTTTTTTAAGGTAAATATTCTTATTATTAGACGAATATAAAAGTGGTAAAGCAACATTTTTTATGGCATTCAATCTTGGGAGAAGATTGAAATTTTGAAAAATAAACCCAAGGTTTGAATTTCTAATTTTTGCCATCTCATCATCATCTAAACTATTTACTTCTTTACCATTAAGAATGTATGTGCCTGATGAAGGTGTGTCAAGGCAGCCAATAATATTCATTAAAGTTGATTTCCCGGAACCTGAAGGTCCCATTACAGCGACAAAATCATTCTTCTTAATATTCAAACTTACATCATCAAGTGCTTTTACAATGGTTTCACCCATCTGATAATACTTCTTAATATTCTTTAATCGAATCATTTTCTATCAATATTTATTATTGATTTAAGTTTACTTTGTGACCATAAATCAAAAAAAATATGACAAAATAATATCATAATTATTGTTAATAATCAATTTGGCATTACTCGTTTTATAAAATAAAAATAGAGTTAGTGCTTTTCTCTTATGAAAAAGAAATTATTGTCAGAATCTGATATAATTACAATTCTTAATCATATAATGGATTAACATATGATGAAACTGAAAAATAAAAAAATCAAAAATATTTGTATGCTCAGCACTCATGGCTATTTCGATCCTGTACCTGAATTGGGCAAAACAGACACTGGAGGCCAGGTGCTTTATGTATTACAACTGGCTCAAGCTATTACTCGATTTGGTATTAAAGTAGACATATATACACGTTGGTTTGATTCTGCAAAACCTCAAATAGAGACTATTCCTAATTGTTCAAAAGTAAGGGTCATTCGAATTCCTGCTGGGAAATGGGAATTTATCCCAAAAGAATCTATTTATGGAGTATTAGATGAATTAGCAGAAAATATGATCAAATTTATAAAGGAACAGAAGTTAGAGTATGATCTCTTTCATGGTCATTATGTAGATGCAGGTATTGTCACTCTAAAAGTAGCTAAGGCATTATCCAAACCAAGTTTTTTCACTGCTCACTCTCTTGGAGCATGGAAAAAACAAAGAGTAAGCGGGGACCCTAAAGAAATGGACAAAATTTTTAATTTTACTCACAGAATTGCACAAGAGTTGAGAATATTTCAATCAATAAACGGTCAAACCATTACAAGTAAAGAAGAAGAAGAGAAAATGAAAGAATTATACCATTTCCAACCTGCAAATCTTGAATTCACTCCTCCCGGTGTTGATGTGAATATGTTTCGCACATTAAAAAAAAATGAAAAAGAAGAGAATACAGAAATTATTCTACCCAACAAATATATCTTTGTGGTGAGCCGTATTTCAAAAGCTAAAGGTCATGATCTTCTCCTGCTTGCATTCAAACAAATATTAAGAGAGTTTCCTGATATTCATCTAGTTATTGCTGGAGGAACTCCTAACCCTGATCAGGAAGAAATTGAGGTCCTTTCAAATATCAAATCTTTTGTAAAACAAAATCAAATAGAGAAGAATGTACTTCTGATTGGTGGTATTGCTCATGATAATTTACCTCCATACTTTCGAAAAGCAGAATTATTTATATTACCAGCCAGGTATGAACCCTTTGGTATGACAGCACTTGAGGCTATGGCTTGTAAAATCCCAGTTATAATATCAAAATTCGCAGGCATCCAGGAAAACCTCCTCAATGGTCAGGATTGCCTTATTGTTAATCCATGTGAAACACAAAATTATGCTAAATCCATCAGTACACTAATAAATAATAAAAAAATGAGACAAAATCTTGCAAAAAATGGATATTTAACTGTAAGAGACAAGTTCAGCTGGGAAGCCATTGCCCAAAGATTTATTGACTTCTACACAAAGATCATAAATAGAACAAACATCCATTAAAATATTAGAAAAAAGGTTTTAAAGAATAAAAAGTCAATCTTTCTTAAAAATTCCAGATAGAACATTAATAAGACTGGAAACTTTAAAAGGTTTAAACAAAAAGTAATCTACACCAAGTGACTTCACCTGGTCAATAATTTTATCCTTTGAAAAACTCGTAATAACAACTATTTTAAGATCAGGTTTAATTTCTTTTACTTTCTCAATTACTGATTTTCCATCAATAACAGGTATAAATATATCTATTACTAAAAGCTCTAGTTTTTTAACATTTCTTGCAAAAATTTCCAATGCCTCTTTACCATTTTTAGCTTTTAATATATTGTAACCATATTCAAATAACACGGTTTCAAGACAATCAAGTATTTCATCATCATCATCAACAATTAAAATTAACCTATCCTTGCCATGATTAATAACAGGGTAAATTCCAGAATCTTTAGAATCAATTTTCTCTCCTATTAATGAAACAGCTGGCAATATGATTTCAATAGAAGTTCCCTTGCCTTTTTTTGAATAAACAAATATATATCCTTTATGACTCTTTACAATAGTATATACCATGGAGAGCCCGAGTCCAGTTCCTTCTCCAATGCCTTTTGTTGTAAAAAAGGGTTCGAATATCTTTTTTTTAACAGACTCATTCATACCCATACCAGTATCAGTAACTTTTAACAACACGTACAGACCTTTATTAACCACAAATTTTTTAAATTTTTTATCCTTTTTATATTCAATAACATCTGTGCTTATTGTAAGGATTCCACCTTTCTTCATTGCATCTTTTGAATTAATTAATAGATTCATTATACTCTGATAAACCTGGCTGTGGTCAGCAAGCACATAATACATGTCCTCATTAATATTTAGATTAACTTCAATATTTTTATTAAATGTAGCTTTTACTATTTCACTTACTTCTTTTACTATTAAATTTATATTTATGAGTTTTTCAAGATATTTACCTTTTCTTGAGAATCCCAACAATTTTGATGTTAGACCAGCAGCATTCAAAGCTGCATTTTGTATTTTTGAAATGTATTCTTTTTCCTTACTATCTTTTTTAAAATAATTCTTTAAAAAAGAAGAATATCCAATAATTGAAGTTAAAATGTTATTGAATTCGTGAGCAATGCCACTTGCTAAAATCCCAAGACTATCTAATTTTTGAACATGCACCAATTGACTTTTTAATTTGATCTCATTAGTTACATTATTACCAATTTCAAAAATGAATTCTCCATTATATTCAGGACAATAAATTACCTGAGAAATCCAAGAAATAATAACTTGCCCCTTTTTCTCATTTTCATATTCAAATAAATATTCATAATTTTTTTTTCTTACTGTTATTCTAAAATGTTCTTTTAAAAGTTTCCTCTTTTCCTTTTGCTTAAATGTATCCCACCAGGATTTTCCAATTATTCTATTCTCTTTTGATTTTCTTAAATTTAAATATGATTTATTAGCAAAAATATACTCCCCATAAATAGAAGAAATAATTATAGGATTTTCTGCTTTCTCAAAAGCAAGTTTAAACATAGAATAGTTTTTTAAATCCCTCATTTTAAAAAATTTTTATTAACTAACAGTTATGATTTTCAATTCTTATTCTATATCATAAAAAAAATATTTTTTCAAACAAAAAAAATTATTCTACCTTTGTTAGCAATTTATAGAGAACAGGAACAATAATAAGAGTCAACAATGTTGATGTTAACAACCCGCCTATAATCGTCCAACCCATAGGTGCCCATAAAGTTCCACCACCAAGAGTTAAAGGGAGCAATCCACCTATAGTGGTAGCAGTTGTCAATATAATGGGTATAAATCTTGTTTCACCTGCTTCTTTTAAAGCAGCTACTAAATCTTTACCTTCTTTACGAAGTTTATTCGTAGGGAGGATAAAAGGGACAGGTAATTTATTAACTTTAAACAGATTATTTCAATTCAATTTCTATACCTTACGTTCAAGTCCTTGAAAATATTGATCCCAACAAAATTTCCTATTAATTTACTAAATTTGATTACAAATAAAATGGGTTTTATATAAAAAAATTAGGAATATGGTCTTTTAAAAATTAAATTTCTGATTACATATATACTCATCACATAACATATAAACAGTCTTTATTTAAATAAGTTTAAATCTAATTTTTTATGGCGATATCGAATTCAACCGCCTTTGATGAACGACAATTAGAATTCCCGTTCAGCGACAATTAGAATTCCCGATTTGTAAAGAAGTCTGTTAGACTATTTGGACTTCAAAATAAAAGGAGTTCGAATGAAGACAGATCAACAAGTCAGGAGGTTATTTATGCTGAACAAAAAAGAGAAGTTAAAGGCGGTGGCTGCGGCAAAATCAGGAATGGATGAGAAGAC
>JAUWQW010000062.1 GCA_030610885.1 Candidatus Aminicenantota bacterium
AAAAAAGATGTTGATTATATTAAAAGTGATGTTGGCGAAATGTTCTATAAACTACTAAGGTAAATTATATGAAAAATTTAATCTACATTTTGATACTACTATTTGTTATCATTTTAATTGGTGCTAATTGTGGCAAAGACGAATGGCAGGGTTTCTATTATCCAAATGGCTGTTTAGTTTGTGAAGATGATTATATTTTTAGTCCAGTTTTTGATTCAAAAGAAGAATGCTTGAATTGGGCAACAAATAAAAAAATGTTAAGAAATAACAATGACGATCTTTATGAGTGTGGTAAAAATTGTGAGAAAAAAGGTGAGTTCTTTGTCTGCGAGGAAACCATTGATGAGTAAATAAAACTATGTTTGAATTTTTAACAAACATCTTTTACTGGCTATTCTTGGGAGCAATACTGATTTTTACTTATACAATTACTCATAATGCTTTTTCTAAAGAGATTTTATCAAAACAACCAAATGCCTTGCTCTGGAATAACTCTTTTATTATTTTAAATGTCATACTTTTAATCATTGTCTTTGTCTGGTTTTCTTGGGTAGCTGGGATTTCAACACTCATTCTTGCTGTCATTGTTGTTGGAATAACTGGAAGAAAAACAGATAAGATGATAATGAAAAAATACATTGACAGAAGAAAACTCAATAAATAAACATATGAAGTTTAATCCAAAAATTACTCTTAAAATTTTCAGCGTAGCTATTTTTATTTTAATTTTACTTGGGTTGGGGTATTGGTATGGAGTTCGTCCAATACAACTGAAAACAAAAGAATGTAAGGAAAGATGTAAATATATTCCAACTACTAAAAGCTATCGTTTGAAAGTTGGCTTGGGTTCAAGATATTTTCCTGATTTAAACGAATGTATGGATTATTGTAAAGATCATTTTGAAGAATAATTCTAAATAAATCTATGAAGGAAAAAATTATGAAAAGAGTAAATTCTAAAATTATGCCGAGGGGGTCTAATCATAAAAAAATTACTGGAGATTTCTGCGAATACTTAGTGTTGTATCTATTGTCTAGAGTTGGTTTCGAATGCATAAGGGCAGATCATATCGGGATTGATATCATTGCAAAAGATCCACGCACAAAAGAAATTATGGGCATATCTGTAAAAGGACGAAGCAGGGGTCCTGAAAATATAGAGGATGTTATTATGATCAGTAAGGATAATTCGAAAAATATATCTAAGTCCTGCAAAGATTTTAATTGCCAGCCATATTTTGCAATAGTCGCAGATATCGTAGATAGATTGGTTGTTTTTCTTTTGCCGCTTAAGGAGTTTAAAAGATTACTTCACAAGGGAAAAACTTACCAGTGGAGAATGACCAAAGAGGATATTAAAAAGTATTACGAAAATCCTAAAATTATAAAATTCGATACTTGGTCAACGAAGAAATAATAAAAATATGAAAGAAAAAATTAAAACAATTCTCAAGATTATCTTCTTTGCTATTATAGTTTTGACTATAACAATGTATTGGTTTGACCAATATATTTTCTATTTTACAGATGAATACGATTTTTTGGATGAAGAAATTGTATGTCCTTGGGATAGTAATGTAGCAGTGATTAAAATATATGGAAAGATTGTTACTTATGGAGAAATGTTGATTGATTCAGAGGAAGAGCTATTTACGGACATAACATCGTCAGAAACAATACTTGAATATATTAATCAAATAGAGGAGGACCCTCATATAGAAGCAGTGATTGTAGAAATAGACTCTTACGGAGGGTATCCAGTGGCTTCTGAAGAAATAATGAATGCTTTAAAGAAAATGACGAAACCAACTATAGCAGTTATAAGAGAAGCTGCTGTTTCTGGAGCTTATCTGGTGGCCACAGGAGCCGATAAAATATATGCTAGTGAAATGTCAGACATAGGTGGCATTGGAATTACAATGTCTTATTTAGATTATTCTCAACAAAATAAGAAAGAAGGGATAACTTATCAACAATTATCTTCAGGCAAGTTTAAAGATACAGGAGATCCGGATAAAGAACTAACATTTGAAGAAAGAGAACTTTTGCTGAAAGACATAAAAAAGTTACATAGAATTTTTGTAGAAAAGGTAGCTGAGAACAGAAATTTAGACATTGAAACAGTTGAGGAATTAGCTGATGGTTCTACTATGTTAGGAGTAGACGCCAAAGAAAAAGGATTGATTGATGAGATAGGAGGCTTATATGAGGTTGAAGAATGGATAAGAAAAGAATTAAAAATAGAGTCAGAAATTTGTGTTTATTAAAACATAGAACTAAATAAATTTATGAAGCAAAAGATCTCTCAAAATTATTGTCCTAATTGCGGAAGTGAACTAAAAGCTAATAAGAGTTTCTGTCCCAAGTGTGGTAAGAAAAGAAAAATAAATGAAAAAAGTCCAGGTTGGACAAAAAAATTTAAGAAACCTTTATTATGGGTTGTTTTAGTTATTTCAGCTCTTGGATTTATAGGCAAGCTTATAGACGTTATTTGGTTTATATCAGATCCTTCCTCGCCATTATTGTCTTATTCAACTATTAATCTTTCAATTATAGGAGTGGCGATTTTTGGTTCACTTGGTATTTTCTGTATTATAATGCTTGGTATCTTTGACTCATTGTCTTCCACAAAAGTTGGAAAAATAATCAAAATAATTTTAACGATTCTTGGTTGTATATTTTTAATTATTCTTTTTCTTACCTGGATGTTTATAAGAGGCGAGAGAATAGGGATGTGAAAAAATTAAAGAAGAAAATAAATAAATCCAAATAAATCTATGAAAAAGATAATAATCATAATGTCTCTGCTTACAATAATTCTTATTGGAGCAAGTTGTGGTGAAGAAGAAAATCCTGAAGATTATACAATTTGTAGAACCAGATGCGAACAAGATATAATGTCCGAAAAAATAGGAATAATAAATGGCCAAAATCAATATGACTTCTCAGACAGAAATGCCTGTGTTGAAGCTTGTATTATGAAATATAGTAAATAAATCTATGAAAAAAATCAAACAATTTATCATTTCCCACTGGACAACGCTTATTGAGATCGGAGTTGTGATTTGGGCTGTTAATGGAATAATGTCAGAATATCGTAGATTCTCTTTTGGGGTTGGTTCTGTATATCACACAAGTCCAGTTTGGGCTTACTTTCTATCAGCAGTTCTGATTCTTTATTTAACAAGAAGATATAAAAAGAAAAACTAAACAAAATGCAGAGGCTAAAAACATTTCAAGAAAAAAGAAAAAAGAAAAGCTGGCAGACAAATAAAAAACACTTTACCTTTATTGACCTATTCGCTGGCATAGGCGGTTTCAGAATAGCCCTAGAAAAGCTGGGGGGCAAATGCGTGTTCAGTTCGGAATGGGACGAAAATTCTCAAAAAACATATTTCCAAAATTTCAATGAAATCCCAGAAGGTGATATAACTAAAATAAATGAAAAGAAAATTAAACGCCACAATGTTTTGACTGCTGGTTTCCCTTGCCAGGCATTCAGTATATCTGGAAAAAGATTAGGATTTAAAGATGTTAGGGGAACTCTTTTCTTTGAAATAGCAAGAATAGCAAAATACCTTCAACCGGAAATATTGTTTTTAGAAAATGTTAAAAACCTAACTACTCACGAAAATAAAAAAACAATTGAAACAATAAAAAATACTTTAGAGAAAATAAATTATGATTGTTTTTTTGAAGTGCTGAAATCAAGTAATTATGGGGTTCCACAGGCAAGAGAAAGAATATACATTTTAGGATTTAGAAAAGACCTAAACATAAAAAACTTTAATTTTCCAAAACCGATAACCAAAACTATTATCGTAAAAGACATTCTAGAAAAAGATTTATCATTTAGAAATGTTTATATAAACAGGCCCGATATAAAGATAACAAAAAAAGAAAAAGATGTTACAGACCCGAGAAAACCATTTCAAATAGGGCAAATAAACAACGGGGGCCAGGGAGAGAGGATATACTCTATTTATGGAACAGGGATCACTTTATCTGCTTATGGAGGAGGCGTGGCAAGTAAAACGGGTGCTTATTTGGTAGATAAGAAAGTAAGAAAATTAACACCGAGAGAATGTGCAAGGATGCAAGGATTTCCAGAAAGTTTTGAACTACATGAAAAACCAAATATCGCATATAAGCAATTCGGTGATAGTGTTTCGGTGCCGGTGATAAAAACTATATTTAAAGAGGTAATAAAAACATACCCTAAATTATGTCTAAAGAAAATCTAAAGAAACTTATAGAAAGAGGATCTGCAACAGCGAAAGGAGGGTTTAGTAATGAAAAAGATATTGTTAAAAAATTCAATGATTGGAAAAAAGATAAAGATGCCCAAGAATGGTTAAAGATAATGGGCTACAAACTTAAAGAAATAGAAAAAATTGAAGCCAGGCAAATAACTGGTTCTCATAAAACAGATGTCCAAGTAGAAATTAAGATTTATCTCAAGCAAGGAACTGGAGTAGAGAATATATCTGTGAAGTTAGTAAGCAATCCCCAGGGGTTTAATCAAATTGATAAAAGGTGGGTTGATAAGTACAGGGAGTTATGGAACATGCCAAAGGAAATAACAGATATTCTTAAAATGTTCACCGGAGAAACAAAGCCTAAAAAACCGAGCCCGAGAGACAAGAGAAGAATTTTCCTTGATGAATTGGATCTTAAAAAACAGAAAAAGATAGTAAGTTTTTTTGAGAAAAACAAAATCTTAATAGTAAATGATATATTAAAAGGACGAGATAATTTTCCTGCAATGTGGATGTTGATTTATCAAAAAGACATAAACATGTGGACACTTCTGCCCATTTCGTTAATTATGAACTTTTATGGAAATGGAAAAGTTTTTATCACGAAACAAGGAAGTTTAAAAATACACAGAATAGGGATGCAAAGAAAAGGAGGCGATCGAGGAAGACCAAGTGCGAATATGCTGCAGTTTAAAATAAACCCCTGTGAAATAGTAAATTATATTCTTAAAAATAAAGATGAAAAAAAAGAAACTAAAAACTGAAGAAATAAAAGTAAAATATATTTATCAACACGATGAAGAAAAAATGCAAAGAGCTTTAGAGTTTCTAGCAGATCATTTTTGGAAGAACTATGGTAAGATTATAGAAAGAGCAGAGCAAAAAGTAATCCACACCCTTGTCAAAAAATAATTATGCTATAATAAAATAATGAGTTTTCAATCTTTGAACGAATTTAATAAAGAAGTAGCTGAAAGAAGATACGGAGGAAAAATAAAAAAAGTAAGACCAGTATACACCACCATAATTCACAGAACCAGAATTAAGTTTGGTTTGACCGTAAATGAATATTGTGTTGCTGATTCTATTTATAAATTATCTCACAGCAAAGGCTGGTGTTATGCTTCAAAAGAATATCTCGGAAAAACATTAGGACTTTCCAAGCAATCAATTCACACTATTTTGAACACTCTTCTCAAAAAAGGTTTTGTAGAAAAAGAAGAGGAAACAAAAAACTTGAGGACAACTAATAAATGGCAGGAAGTAGAATTAGAGAAAGATTTATTATACAAATAGTGACCTGCTTTACTCATAGTAAAGAAAGTTTACTAGGAGTAAAGAAAGTTCACTAGGACACTAAAGAAACTTTACTCAAACAGGGAAGAAACTTTACTCATATATAATATAAATATTTAAAATTATAATAAGGTTTTAATTTTTAAAATTGTGGAAAACTAACACTTGACCCTTGAAATTAGAAATGTTATTGTCTTAGAAAGTGGAAAATAGATTTTTTTGTTACTTCTGTTTTTCTCCTAAGAAAGTCCCAATCTAAAGTAAGTGTAATTTTCCCAAATTTTATACAACTTAATAGGGACTTTTTTAGTTAGAAAGCCAGACACTTGACCCCAATTTTAGGCATGATATGATGAAATTAAATTTGGGATTTTGTCACTTACTTTTAAGCACAAAACTGCCCAAAGAGCAGCTTTTTTAGTTGAAAAGCTGCTTAAAGCAAAAAACATTTCATAATCACCGACTGGGATGAAATCGAGGAAAGTAGCTTATTCTTGTTTAAATGCTTTCGAGGCCACAAACCTTGAAAGAAAGGTAAAGACGCTTATCGTTTAAACGGACGGAAGTACGGATAACCAATAAATGTTGAGGAATAAGTGAAAGTCGGTTTACAGAAAAATCCTCGGACTATAATATAGTAGAAAAGAGCAGCCACTCATGTTACCAAGTCCTCTTTCCTGCGAGATTACATATCAACCAGGTTCAGGGAAACTGAAGGACATCCGGGAGAAAACGGAAAAATGTCTGTAAAATTAAAGACTCGTCACAAACGGGAATACTATGTTTTTTTGCTTATAAAAGAAATTGATATGCCATGCCATGTTATGCCTATAAAATAAATAATAAATAATAAAAAAAAGATAAAATAAAATTAAAAAATTATCAAAATTTTAAAAAACCAACTATCGAAATCGATACTTCTCGATAAGCATATTATCGAAATTGGTCCAGGGTTCAAAGTGACATGATGTGACCTTGGTAGCACACTAGCTAAAGATAAAATGAAAAGTAAATATCCCTTGAGAGCATCAATTTTAATTGTCTTATTAGTTATATTTTTAATGTTGATATTTGAACTTTTAAAGTAAAAAAACCAGGATTAACTCCTGGTACAAAATTTTTTTGTTTTACAATGTTTACTATATAGTAAATTATTATCACTAAAACACTTATTTAAATAAGTGTCAAGAGTTAGAAAATATCCCTTGACAAGTATTTGTGGAAAAAGCTAAAATGAAGGTGCAACGTCATTATTAACAATGATAACCAAATTATTAATTAATAAACCAAAAACTAAATACTCCTTTTGAAACTCGTTTTTATAAGGTGTGACATCAGCAATGATGTTGCAGCAGTAGATTATAAGGTTTATTAATTGAATCTTGTTAATGCTGGTGTTGCACCCTATGGAAACGAGCTTTTATTTTATATAAACTTGCTGCCAATAGGTGAAAAGGTCGTCTTAATACTAATCAATTAATCAAACTTATGGCAAAGAGAAACCCATGGCATACAAAGGAAGAGACAGAAGTTTGGCATAATGACCCCGATTGCAACACTGGAAATAACATTGAAAAAGAAAATATTGAAAAAGGCAAAGGTGGTCATCGTGAATGCAAAGAATGCAAGCGTCTTAAAAAATAAGACATCATTAACCGCCCTTTGGCGGTTTTTGATTTATAACAATCTATCTTATCCAACTTTTTACCTGTTTTCATGCTATACACGCCTTAAGTGGACTCTTGACCTTAATTTTCCCTTATAGTATAGTGTTGGAACATTAACCCGTAAAAATCATGAAAAGTGTAATTAAAATGGAGTTCAGAAAAGAGACAAAAAACACATTCGTTTTCAATGAGGTATTAGAAGAAAACGAATTGATAGTGCCTACTTTATATATTAAAAAAGATGCTTTTTTTGATGAAAAAAGGCCCGAATCGATAAGGGTTACAATCGAATCGGAAGACTCTAATCCAGCTAAAGAAGATTAAATATGAACTGGAAGAAGATACTACCGATATTAAACAGAGGAGAGCCTGAAGTAATCGAGCCTGTCAAGAAGGAGCAACCAGAGAAGAGTCGCTGGTTCTACAAAGAAAAATACTATTTAGATGTGGAAGAAAAAGAGAGGCGGGAAAGGGATGTCGATTATCGTCATTGGCGTCTGTGATTCATAAAATAAGGTCGAGCATAAATTTAAAAAGAAATAGGTAATATGCAAATTTTCATTTCAATCGTAGTCATTGTTCTTTTTGCAATTATTATTGTAATGTATTGTCGCTATGCGAAGGAAAAGAGAGAAGCGGAGAGATTGAAGATAGTGCTTCAGGACAAATTCAGGGAGCAAAAGCAGGAAGAGGAGAGTGGGGAATTCAAGAGAATAAATGAATAAAAAAACTGATGAAAATAAAAAAAATAAAAGAAGGTTCCCAATTCAAAAAGTCGATTTTAAAAAACAATTAAAGAGAAAAAATTATCATGGGAGTATTTTATAATACGAGGTCGTCTGATCCTCGCCCTGATCACATTAAAAATGCCAAAAAAATGGAGGAGCTGGACAAGTCGCTTGGTGACGAGGGGCAAAAAATGATTGCGAGGGCCCAAGAGCTAAAGGAGCGATATCAGAAGGAGGATTCACTAAGGGACTACGGAAAAGAGGGTATTGGCTGCATCATAGACGGCGAAACCTATTACGAAGGGGACGAGGAAAAGCTGGAGAAAAACTTGAAGCTTCAAGAGAAAGTTTCTAAGAAAGAGGCAGGGTCTGGCTCGCTATGGATTGATGAAAAGGCAGCGAAAAAGATTGGCCTGTCCGAACCAGAAATTATTGACGAGAAAAAGTTTGAGTTAGGGGCGGGCATCAGTTTGGCCGAACTGCGGGAAGATAAGAAGCAAGAGAGACTCCATGGCTGGAAGAAAATGGTCAAAAAGCTGGAATTGGAAATGGATTTTGAACTGAAATTTCATCCCGAAAGAATCAAATTCGTCAAGGACTACTAGTCCGAAACAAACCTCTAGAGCTCTGTTTTGCCAGCGAGAGTGGGCCACAGGCCTCTGAGTCTTTTTAAAACTCTTATTTGGCTCTAGTCTCTGCTTGCCAAGTATTTAGTAATAACCGCTCAGCTTTTGACGCCCTCGCTGGTGAAATAAAGCTCTAGAGTCAGCGTATTTCAGAAAAAAAATTAAAATAAAAAATTAACAATTTAATACGAAGATATCCAGGTTAAACCTTCGGCATTAAGTGAAAGCAGCTACCGATTTGCCAGGCGTTTTTGTATAATCTAGTCATTTATCATTCCCTGTTTTTGTTTTCAGGGGTGAGTCATCTTTTAACCTGGCAAATCAGCGGTTGTTTTCATAAGCGAAAAGCGTAACATCGTGTTACGCTTTCGCTGCCTAATCAAAAAGCCAAAGATAGTGATTAAAATCATTTCTGGGCCATTAAAGTGTGATAATCTTCATATAAGGAGAACAAAGACGAGGTAAGATCCAAAGTGAGCGTTAGATTGCCTGATTTAACACTCAAACTGCCATATAAGAAAGAAACAGCAGAAAGGAGCATAATGATACCCGAAGCCCTTAAAAGGGCTTTTTTTAATATAAAAAAAAGAAAGAATAATAAGAGTTGTTTCCTTGCGTCCTGGCCGGCGAACATCACCTGGCGACACCCAAAGAGTTATCCTATTATACTTCTATTTTTTTTTATTGATATTGTTATTTCCGGGCCTGAATGGTCTATTCCCTGTAAGCAACCAACTATGGACTTCAGGCACAAAATAAGGTTGTATTTTTGGGTAGTTTTTAGCCTGTTTCTGGCTTGTTTTCTTGGTTGGTTTTAACTAAAAACATTGTTTTATTGGTTTGCTTGGCTTGGCGGTTCTGGGCTATCAAGCACTTATGAGTTTCTCTTCTTAAGGTTTCTTGGATTTAAGTATAAACATAGCTTGTTGTATTGCTTGCCTATCTCTTTTATTGTTTGTTCTATCTATTGCTTTATATCTTTTAAGGGGCAAAATTATTCTATGGCGGAATGGTGATGTCCCATTTTATTATTGGTCTAACTACTCCGGACTACTTAAACTTATACTTGATTGAACTTGACACTAAGCTGATGAATTAAATATATTTCAGGAAAACCCTGATTTTGGGAATGAGGTTCAAAAAGTTTTAGAGGATTGAGAACAAACTGCGAACCCATATTTCAAAACTGGCCTATATTTCGGGCCTAAAAGTTATCCACTTTTTAGGTTCATTTGTGCTTGACATTGCTTCTTATTTTTGCTAAAATTAAGGTAGAGTAAATAAGGTGAATAACTTTATTTTACTCATTCGCTTGTTGGATTTTTTTATTTTATTAGTTTATAATAAAAATGGCCGGTAGGTCTGCCAACAAGCGAACTACCGGCTTTTTAATTGGGAGAATAAAACTATGGCTAAAACAAAAATGCTCTTCATCTCTATATCTTTAAACATTATCCTTCTTATCCTCTGGGTCTTCACCTATCAGGGATATGAAAAGATGTCGGAATTGTTGTCTTTTTATCAAGGGCTTTAATAATCTAAGTTTGAATATATAAAAACTTAGAAAACAAAATGGATAAAGAAATAATAAATGGGGCGGAGTATAGCATTACCTCAATTAGTAATTATAATGCTTATCAATTAGAGGGAAATAATAATTACTTAAATGATGTAAGAGTGGAAAACTTAAAAAGTGGCGATAAAATAGTTATCGCTTGGGAGGGAGGAGAAAAAGAAATTGAGGTTAAATAACCTTTTTACCTTAGCTCTTAAAGAGTTAAGGCAAGAAGATTAAAAAGTAATTGCTAACTTCAGGATTAGCTCATTAAAAAATTATGGTTCAAGTTAGAAAAGCATTAGGTGATAAGTATTTTTTAGACAAGCATTTTTATCCATTGAAAGAAAAAATATCAAAAGCATTGATTGTTTCCGGATATTTACCACTAAACATTAAGCCGGAAGAGTTTGACGACATAGTATTCGGAACATTACAAGCTATTCGTCCACGCTATCACCAATTAAAAGAAGTAAGAGATAAAATATAATAATATGCCAAAATATATTGTTCATTGGGAAACAGACGGAAAAGATGTTGATTTACCTGATGAGGTAGAAATACCTGAATATGTTGAAAAAGAGAATTACGATATAACAGAATATCTATCAAACAGGTATGGTTGGTTAGTTAAAAGCATTGTAAAAATATGAAAATGGAAATAAGAAAACAAGATAATGGAAAATGGCTTTTGATTGGAGAGTTTGAAGCTGGTAATTCGGGACACTGGATCAGAAGAATCTTAACCTCTAACTTATCATTAAAAAAAGCTAAAGAATTAAAGGAAAAATATGGAGAATAATCGGATAATTCAGCCTTTCAATATCCTGAAATTGGAGGCCTGAAATTGCTTGATTATCAATTAACAAGTAATGACGGGGTTGCTTTTTATAAAATGAAATTAACAAATAAGCAAATTAAGAGGTTAAAAGAAGCAGGAAATGGAGATTGTTATGTAGAAGATATTTTAATGGAGAATGCCAGTAATTTTGTTGAAAAGGAAATGCCTAATTTATCAGAAGAATTAAAGAAAGAAGCAATGGAGTGTTATAGAGATGGATTATAAATGGCGAATAGTCAATCTACAAGGTATATCAGCTCCCGTGCTGGTATATCTTAATAGATAGATTATTAAATAACCCGCGTCTTTTAAAAATGAAAAAAGAATATCTAATCATAGGTAATGACAATTACTGGTATGCCAGTGGGATTACTTCATTAAAGATTGCCAGAAGTGAAGTTAAAAGAATGATAGAAGACGGAGAAATAGGAAAAGGAAATGAAACACCAGAGAAATTATACATCTTTAAAGCAGAAGAAATTGAACAAGTTGAGGTTTAAAATCCAAACCGGGTAGCTCTTGCAAAAAGCGGGGCAAGGGCTATCTCTTTGGGAGTTTAGTCAGCTCTTGTCAATTAAATAAAATGTAATTATGAAAAAGTTTTTATTAGTTGAGTGTAAAACTATCGCTGAATATGAAAGTAAAAAAGAAGCTGTTGCTGACAAGGACAATAATGAATTATGGTATCCAGAAAGTGATTATAAAGTAGTAGAACAAGAACAAGAATAATATGAAGACATTTAATATAACCTTAACAAGCTCTGTTGAGGCCGAGAATGAAAAAGAGGCATTAAGGTATTTTCTCAAACAGACAACAGATGATATAAACACCGGCGAGAATGTGGAAATTGAAGAGGAGGCAGAAAGGTTTTGTGTGAAGTGCGGAAAAACCTCTGGCCTATTGGAAAGCGAGGACATGTGTTTCGGCTGTGCGAGAGTGAGAGGACGGAATTAAAAAAATAAAAATTATGATAATCTTTTTAACACAAATAAACAATCCAAACGAGAAAGACAGAAAACGATTTTTGAGGATAAAAAAGAAAATTGCTATCATTTTTAGAAAAATGAAGAAAGAAAATGAAACAGAAACCCTTGTTATGAAGTCCGGTGATAACTGGTTGGCAATACACCAGTTTGGGGCTATTTAATTTACCATTTTTTGGGTCAGTGAGCTTTGATATACTTGATAAGACATACTCTTCTTAACAGAAGAGGGAGAAAGTCAAAGCAAATTGGCGAGGTGCAGAGGTTCAAGTAGAAGCAATAATGAAAAAAGGGATTTTACAAAATTAAACCATTGAATCAAAATGAGAATCGCGAGATATTCTTTTAAAAAACTAACTATCTCAAAATTCTTAACCCGATTGATCCATAATTTTGTTCCAAACCCTTCAAGTAGTTTCTGCGGAAACTTGAAGAGCTGCATCTTTATAATGGTAATATCCATTCCGGGTAGTTCGGTAAAACTATGCCTTAACAATTTTAGAGTTAGGAGAACAGAAGAGATTTTAGTTAGTTTTATCTCTTTTGGTGTCCTTGTGAATTGGGTTCAATTATCACTATTGACAACCAAAGCTCTTTTTTGGCAGCAATGCTACCAAAACAACCTACCAGATTGTGATATAAGAGGGTTTTGAGGGTTTGGCCGTAGTTTAATGCCTTAAACATCTATCTTGTTTTAACTCTTGACATTACCCTTTAGATTTGCTATACTGAAAGCATTATGAGTAAAGAACAATTTGAACGCAATAAGCAAATAGAGGGGCTATACTTTGAGGGCTATACTCTCTCGGAATTAGCTGTTAGGTTTCATATTTCAAAACAAAGGATTGAGCAGATCCTACAATATCAGAGGCAGCTAAAAATCCAGTTCAGGCGATTGAGCAAGAAAAACATAAAAATATAATCTATGGAAAAGAATTTAATCAAAGTAAATTCAACAGCCAATAATGACCTGATAAATCCTGATGCTTTTAAAAATCAGGAAATCTTGAGTATCATTATCAACCCGAGGAAGGCCTTTGACTATCTTGATATTTCCAAGGGTAGCAGAGAAGATTACAAGAGCCGAATTGGCCTATTCCTCAATTTTATGAGGGACAAAGATTTAAGTTTGAACTCTCCACTGGAATATAAAAGGTATTTGGAGAGCTTGATAAATTACACGACGGCCACGAAGAATCACTATTTTCTCGTTTGCTTGAAGCTCTTGAGGGAGTATCACCGCCAGGGAATACTGAAGCGGGATATTACCAGCAATGTTTCACTTTTTAATGAGGAAAAAAATAAGATGAAAGTTGAGGGATTTAACGAGACAGAGATGCTAAAGATTTTGAATGCCCTGAAAGAGATGCCAAATACGAAAGAGAATAGCCGCCTGAAATCAATCATGAGCTTACTTGTTTTCCAAGGACTAAGGCTTATTGAGCTGACTCGGATTCAATGCCCTGCTGATATTGATTTTCACAATAAGATTATTCAAATCCAGGGAAAGGGGCATGACTACAAGCAACCGGTGGAGCTGCATCCCAAGACTATTATTGAGCTGCAAAAATACATTCAGATAACTGGAATAAAATCAGGATCATTGTTCTTTTGTCAAAGCAATCGCAACCTCCACCAGAAAATCACAACCTCAGGAATTAGGAAAATTCTTAAGAGGTTTTTAAGAAGTTTAGGGATAGATAGAAACATCCATGCATTCAGACACAGCTTTTGTAGCCGCCTGGCCCTCAATAAGAATCTGACAACATTGGACATGGCACAATTTTCCAGGCATTCAAACCCTGCCCAATTACAGGCATACATTGACAGAAACATATTCAAATCTAAAGTCCCGGAGTTTTACAGGAGCTTCCGTGGCTGGAACATGAGTTAAAATCATGGCAACAAAAGTTAAATTTCCATTAAAAGGCAAAAAAGGTGGGCAAAAAAAGGAATGGAAGGAGTTATATCTTGATTCGTTGAGAGAGTTTGCAAGTGGCCTGATTTTAATTCAAGATACACTAGATTTCCAAATGTCAGCTAGGGGCTGGTGCTATGTATTAGAGCCACAAGGATTAAGCAAAGGAGATTTTGATTGGATGCAGAAACAGATAAGAGAAGCAAGAATACAAGGATTTCTTGAACCCGGATTTATACTTGAAGAAGAAGGGCATAAGGTTAAATCAGAGGAGGATACAGAGTGGAGTGTTACTGATTTTTTTAATGCCAGTTATAGAAGATATAGAGATGCAGAAGAAAATTTTAGGTCTTCGTATGGAGATTATGACGAAGGATATTTAAGTTTTTGGAAAGGGCAAAAATACTTTATTCAGTTATTAGTTGAAAAATCAGATTTAAAATCTTTATTTATGGATATTTGCAGAAGATACAAAATTCCAATGGCAAACATGAGGGGTTGGGGAAGCATGGAACAGAAAGCGGAAATGGCTAAAAACTTTAGAAGGGCGGAAGAAAATGGGCAAACTCCTGTATTGTTAGCTTGTTGTGATTTTGATCCACCGGGGTTAAGCATAAGTGGTATTTTGAAAAAAACATTTGAGGAATATAGCTTGTTTTCTGGTTGGGATCCTGACAATTTGATAGTTGATAGAATTGGACTGGACTATAATTTTATTAAAAAAAATAAATTAAGTTGGATTGAGGGATTAACAACAATTTCAGGTAAAGACTTAGCAGACAAGAATCATACATTTTGGAAAAATAATATTTATGATGTTCAGGGATATGTTAAAAAGTATGGAAAAAGAAAGTGCGAGGCGAATGCAATAGTTGTTGCCCCAAAATTAGGAAGACAACTACTAGAAAATTATATTGAGAAGTATTTGGGCAAAGACGTGCATGAAAAATACTGGGACAAAATAATGAAAAGAAGAAAAGAAATAGAGGCATTGATTGAGGAAAAAATAAAGGAAGTTGAATAAGTAAAAATTAGGTTGGATTTGTAGAATTGGTATGGGGTTCGTCAAGCCGTGTTGTTTATGAAACCCATAGTAAATGCGAATAATGACGAATTCCATACCAATCCTGTATAATCTTTTAAAAGGTGGCGAGTTTCAAAATTAGATTGTAGATAGAAGCTATTAAAATTAGAGAGAAAAAGTTATACACATTGACTGAATAGCTGGCTCATTTTAAAATTAGAGTATGGAAAACGAAAACAACAATGTCCATGACAAGTCCAGGACAAGTCCTGGAAATATCCAAGACAAAAAGGAGAATGTCCTGGAAATATCCAAGACAAGTCCAGGACATGTCCAAGACAATAAGAAGAATGTCCAAGACAAGTCCAGGACGCTTCTTGGAAATAACCAAGACAAGTTCATAGACAAGGAGGAGGTTCCTAAACATTACCAAATTTCAGAAAGAACTCTAACCAGGAAAATCAGAGAGGAACTGCTGAAGCTGGGCCTGACATGGAAGGCAGCACCGGAGGAGGTAGCAGAGAAAACAGGGAAGTTTAAGAAAGTTAAAAAAGAAACATTCTTCTCTTTAACTGGTATAAGTTTTAAATGGGAGCTATCAGTTGATTGGCTGAACGAATTGGGCTTTAAAAAAATAGAGAAAAAAGAGGGCCCTGCTGTCCTGGACAAAAAAGAGCCTGTCCATGACAAGCCAAAAGAGGAAATAACTTTTACTGATAGAATAAAGGAAGCATTTAAGAGGCAGAGAAAGATTATGATTCTAAAAAAAGAAAGGGAAATTGCTGAAAAAGAAAGAGATATTGCAAAAGAGCAAACTAAAAAATTGGAAGGAAAATTATTAGTGAAAGAAAAAGAGCACCTGCAACTTGCCAATGCCGTAGGAAGAGGACAGGGCAAAGTGGAACTATTAGAAGAGGTCAATGAGGATTTAAGGAAAGAGCTATTTTTGCTCCGGCCGGGCAAGGAAGTAAAGATTGGAGAAGAAAATAATTCTTAAAACTATGGAAAATACAAAAAATAAAACAGGGTGGAAAAAACATTTTACCACTAAAAACCTAATAATCAACGGACTCATTGCTCTTATTCCAGCCAGTTTGATAATAGGTATTTTAAGAGAATTGGGTTTTGGAGGGGCTTTGATAATGGGAAGCGTAATTTTAGGTTCAATGTATCTGATTGGCGAGATAAGGGAAAAGATAAAAAGAAAATTATGGAAAAAGAAACAATAGAAAAAAAGAAATGGTGGCAGTATAGGGGAATGGGAAGAAAAGAGTGTGGTAGTGTAGCTTTGATCGGATTGGCAGGGTTTGTAATTTGTTATTTATTTGGAGTGATTGGAGTGGCAGATTTATTTGGTTTGATATTTTGGATTGCTGGGATTTTGTGGGCAATAAAGACCATTCAATATAAGAGGAAATATAAAAGAGATTTGAAGTTCAGAATAAAAAAGAGATTACACGAATTGGGGATAGACCCTGACAAAGATTATCAGGCGTATTACAAGGTCGTAAGAGAGGAAGAGAATAAAAAAGTCCAGCGAGTTTAGGAATTTTATTGTAGCTGGGAGTTTTAAAGAATAGCAAAATAAATCTATGAAGGAAATAATTAAGAACATTTTAAAAATAATTTCTTATATCTTTGGTGGATTCTTAATGCTTGTCGCGGTATCAAATCTCAACATTACTTGGTTTCTTTTCTTTGGTCTTCCCGGTATATTACTGATTTCTTTGCCTAAATTGACAAATAGATGGACGAAGAAAAGATATAAAGAAAAAACAATAGAATTAAAAACTAAAACAAGAATGCTTGAATTGGGATTAAATTCAAATAAGGATTACCAAAAATACTATAAAATTATTAGAGAGGAAGAAGAACGATTTGACGAAAGGTTTAAAAATATAAAATAAAACTATGGAAGAAAAAATTAAAAACAAAGGAAAATACGCAATATTATTAATATTGATTATTTTACTCATTTTAAATATATATCTTGTTCTGAGTATTCACGAGCTTAAAAAAGATGTTGATTATATTAAAAGTGAT
>JAUWQW010000090.1 GCA_030610885.1 Candidatus Aminicenantota bacterium
TAGCTTCACCTGCCTTGGCTTCTTGAATCTGTTCATGTTCAATTTGAATGGAACCCACTTTTTGTGTAAAATCGTCATGAGCTCCTTTTATATGAATTGTATCACCTACCCTTAAAATATCTGTTAGTTCAATAATACCCACAGAAATTTTTCCAAAGTAGTGAATAATTTTTCCAACCTCTTTTTCCTCCATAACTCACCTCCATACATCAACCTGCATTATAATAGTATAAATCAAGCATAGTTTCAACATATGAGTCAAGAACTGTAAATTAAAAGATTATATGAACAGATTAGAAAAAGACATAGGTGAGTTTTAAAAACACACTCTGATCCTGGTCTCCATTTTCCCCAAAACGCAAAGATCCTTTTTGATAGGCCAACTGGATGGTACCAAAGGGAGGTTTATACCGATAGACAAACATGGCCTGAAAATTGATTTTTGAAATAGCAGTATGAGTTTGATAAAAGAACTTAAAGTAAAGGTCTTTGGTAAAATAATTGGTTAATCTTAACACATGCACCCAGGTACTCTCATTATCCGGATCCGGGGAAAAAATCAGACGATCCAGTTCGTATTCTACTGAAAAGCTTTTAAAGAATTTATAATTTATTGCAGCCCCTATCAGTTTAAAGTCCAGATCATAATTTTTGCCAAAGGAATATTTTATTTCAGCGGATTGCCACTCGCGAGTATTGTAACCGAGGGTTAATCCCCACCGATGATTGTAAAAATCCTTATCATAGAGTTTATATTCATTCTTATAGTCAAGTTCAAAAGAGAGCCTATTGATCAAATCCAATTCAATTCCCTGATAGATTTGATAACTTCTAAGATGACCTTCTTTATTGCTCCAGTAGATATTGTAATTTGAGCTATATTCTAACCTTTCAAAACCAGACTTTTTTATCCACCATGTTTTTTCTATGGCAGAGTCCAACTCATGGCGATCATCATCCCTTACAAATCCAACAGAATTGGCATTATCTGCAAAATTCTCACCTAGCTGAGTATACCTTAAATGGATGTGAAAGGTTGAGGTGTCATAACTGGGACGAATGAAAAAAGCGATATTCTCCTTATTATAATCACCGTAACTTAGAGCCAGTTGTCCGGTTAGATTGACTTTTTCTGAGAAAAAATGGACAAGGTCAATTCCTATATTTCCATAGTTTCTACCATTGATCATCTTATTGGCAGCCAAAAATCCAATGGTGGAGAATTTAAAGATATCCTTTCTCAAGCGAAATACACTATAATTTGCCGAATCGATATCCAGCTCATCATCCGGTTTACTCTGAACGGATATAGCAGCAAATTCGTAACCATTTTTTTTCCCATAGATTTTAAGTCCCCCATATATGTCAGAGATCCTCCTTGAGTAAAAAAGACTAATTCTCTGTTTATATATTTCCGAACCCTCCAAAAAAAAATTACGCTTTTCTGATAAACTAAGTTCAAAACGGGTCAGATTAATCTCCTCCTGATCAGCTTCTACTGTGGCGAAATCAGGATTAATGGTAAGGTTAGCCGAAATATTCTGGGAGATTGCATATCGTGCATCAATTCCTGCATAAACATTTATCCCTTCTCCTTTTTTCAACCGGGCTATTAAATGGGGAATAACTTCTAATTTTTTTTTGGCTTCTTTTAGATTTAAATTCTTAAGTATGCCAAACTGAGATACCCGGGTGGAAGCCTCCATAGGTCCTGTCCAGGTATCTTTCTCTAAATTCCTTGGTATGGATCTAACCAGTCCTAGTCCCCAGCATAGATTTTCTCCAGGTTCATACTTGAGGACTGCTAGGGGGATGGCAAATTCTGCAGTCCAACCATCTGAATTTATAATAGCAGCAGATTCCCATTCACTATCCCAAGTGGAGTCACTGGTTCGGCCATTATCTGCTAACCTTCCATCTGTTTGAGTACCAAGGGGATTGGTAAAGAAATAATAAGCTGTTCTCTGGTCCATAAATGTATCCAGTCCAATCCCTATTGAATCATCATCATCCAAATCACTATCCCTCTTGGTTAAGCGTGCAATAATTTTACCTGGTTCTGGATCAAAACATTTTATCCCAAAATAAATATGAGTATCATTATATAGGATCTGGATTTGGGTTTTAAAATTGGCAGGTTCTCCCTTTAATGGTTCATATTGAATAAAATTTTGGCCTGTATCTGCCTCTTGCCAGTTTTCTTCAATTAATTTACCGTCAATAATAATCTGGCTATCAATCTTTACTGGAATTAAAAATTTTTTCTCAGGTCCCTCTTTTGCATAAGAAAAATAGACTAAAAAAATTAAAACAATCATAATTAATTGTTTTAATTTATACATACAGCTATTATATATATTATAGGAAAACAATTCAAAGTAATAAAAATTGGTTGAATAGTTCTTTTTTTAACTCAAAACTATTTAATTTTGCCTTTTTACTTGTTACTTCTGTAATTCGGGCGAATTACTATTCACCTCTACACCCCTAACCTCTTACCTCTTTTATATTGACTTTAATTTTAAATAAAATTATAATTAATTTTAATATGAAGGAATTATATGAATCTCTTTTTTAATGATATAAAGTATGACACACCTAAAGATATTCGTTGCTCATTAGGTTATAAAATCTTTCTTAAATCTAGATTGTGGTTTTATTTTTTGTTTGGAAAAATTGTCTTTAAAAGTCGATCCTATATAAAAAAAGGAATTTATGATAATGAAAAATGGGCAGAGACCTCCCTTGATACATTAAAAGCAATTGAAAGATGTGGAGGTCGTTTTCATATAAGAGGACTTGATAATCTCAAAAAATCTGATGAACCAATTGTGTTTATTAGTAATCATATGAGCACACTTGAAACAATTGTTCTACCCTGTTTAATTACCCTTATACATCCTGCGACTTTTATTGTTAAAAATAAACTTGTAAAAGGTCCAATATTCGGACCCATTATGAGATCAAGAGATCCAATTGTTGTTTCAAGGAAGAATCCAAGAGAAGATTTAATAATTGTTCTAAAAGAGGGAAAGAAGAAACTTTCAAATGGACGTTCTATCATTGTTTTTCCTCAAAGTACCCGTCAGAATGAATTTATCCCTGAAAGATTCAACACTCTCGGTATAAAATTAGCAAAAAATTCAGGAGTTAAAGTTCTCCCTATAGCTTTAAAAACAGATTTCTGGGGAAATGGCCAATTGATAAGGGGGTTTGGTAAGATTGACCCAAAAAAAACCATATATATTGAATTTGGGGAACCAATGAATATTCAAGGTAATGGAAAAGATGAACATAAAAAGATCATTGAATTCATTCAATCTCATCTTGAAGAATGGGAAAACAAATAATTTAAAGTATCTTATTTTTCTTTTATTAAATCCTCAGGTTTTTTCATAATATTATCAGCTGTATAAGAAGAAAGTATAAAAGGATATGGACTTTCTGATGTTATTGCAGGATATTCATTACTGTTTTTTTCTTCTATTTTTTCGAATATAGAGATAGAATAGATCTTATTTCCCTTAAGAGTTATTGTATAAATTGGATCTGTATAATCTTGTTTAGTTTTATTTTCAATATATTTTGTGCAATTAAGTTTTGTTAATTCTACAAAAATGGAGTCAATCTCATTTGAATTGCCTTTCCTTTTATTATGTGTAAGCCATTCCTGTTCTTGAGCTTTTTTATAGCTCTTTTCATCATCCTTTTTTTCAGTTTTGATTTCAACAGGTTTTATGTTTTTTGTAAAATGAAGCTTCTTTTTATCTTTTATAATCTCTATCTCTGTAATCTCATTTTTATCAAATTGCATAACAAGTTTATCTCTTAAAGCATCAATTTTTTGATCAAAATTATTTCTAAATGAATTGCTTGCCTGATAGACTTTAATATCATTTGGGATTTTAACAAATGTATGACGAAAAGTTGATGCTTCCTTTCCAATTTCAAAATCCCTTAAAAGTTGATTTTTTATATTAAATACTTTTACAACGATTTTTTTTTCATTATCCAATCCATATCTATTATAGTCCTTTGATTCAGATACTAATGCTGTTAGAGTTAAATTAGAAATATTATCAATCATATCATTTATCTTATTATTATCACATGGATATGCTTGAGGATCTATTATCCACTTACTGTTCTTTTTTATTAAAGTTAAGGATTGATCAGATTTTTTTATTTCAATTTTAGAAATATCCTGTTTATTAATAGGCTTTATTTCAGGAAGTTTATAATGTACTCTATTTGAGCTTCGAAAGATGAGAAAAGCTAATAAGATAATAATCACACTTATCAAAACAATATTTTCGGTTTTTATTTTTTTAATCTTCACCATTATTCTCCTATATTTTATTTTCTAAACATGGCTTGAATTTTTTTCCTTTTAGCCTTTCTCCGAAACCATACAAAAACGCCAAACAAAATACAAAGCAAGGGTAATCCACCTATATTAACAATTTTTGCAAAAGTGCGTGTACCTGGTTTTGTATCTTTTATTGGGTTAAACTTCTGGTTTTTGCTCCTCATAACAGCAATGCTCTGTTGATTATTTAAATAATCAACAGTATTTAACAAAAAATGAGCATTTGGAGAATCCCCCCCTTCATCAAGAAGATTATCTTTCAATATTTCAGTTGATCCAATTAAAAATATCTTACCTGGTCTTCCTTTAAGCAAAACCCCTTTGCCTTCCCTAAGTTCAGATTCCTTAACTTTGGGCTTGGGCTTCTCCTTGTTCTTTCCATTTTCCATTTTCTTATCATCTTCTTTTTTTGGTTTTTCAGGTACGGGTTTTTCAGCAAAATAACTGGGGAACCTTCCTTCTAATAGATATGCTACAGATCTACTTTTTTTATCTTTATCTGAAGCTGGTGGCTTTATAAACATTGGAATAAGATTAATTCGTCCTGACATCTCCCAGGATTTATCCGAAGAGGATAATAATTCGTGACTTTTCAATCCATTTTCTTTGATTTTTTCTTTATTTATTTCCAATGGTGATGTTTTTAGAATAATTAATTCTTTAATGTTTTCCATAAAAGAAAGATCATGATTTATATTTTTATCTTTTATGATTGGAGCAAAATAAATTGGCATTTCACCACTATTTCTATCTCTATTAATGTAACAACTCTCATCCATTAAATAAGATTTTTTAACTTTCACACCATAATGGTCTAAAAGTCTTTCCAGACCTGTATTTAAAGGAAGATAAACTGGTTGATTAAGTCCATACATCTGCTTTTGTTTTTGTTGTATCTCTTGGAAAGCATCCATAAAAATCGCTAAAGATTTCCCTTTCATTAAAAACTGATCTATTTGAAATAACTCCCAATCAGAAAAATTCTCTTTTGCACCAGCTATAATCAAAGTATCAATACTGTCAGTAATATCTTCGCTTTTTAAATCAATCTGTTTAATAGTATAATTCTTACTCAAAAGAGAGTTAAATTTTGTCAAAGAACCCTGGTTTGGTTGTAGCATTCTGTACTGAGAAGGCAGTTGTGGAGATATAGAAAGAGTACCATTTGAAGATAGATAACCAATATCTTCATTTATATTAATAAGATTGTCAACATTCTCATTAATAAATTTCTCAATATTTTTTATATCAATAATTTCATATTTTTCTTCTAACCCTCTGCTGGTTAGAGCTATATTTTTATCAAGTAACTGTTTTTCAAAAGACCTATCTCCATACTCCATACCAATTGCAAGTATACCTTTTCCTGCAGGAACACTTATTCCATTTGAAGTTTTAAATTCATTCCATTGTAAACTGAATCTTTCATATTTTTCCATTTTTGTATCAATACCTTTATCTTTTGAAGGATCGATATAAACAAATTCCAGTTGATCGTAGTTCTTTTCGTTAAGTTTATTCACAAGATCCTTAATTTTATACTTTAACTCATTTAAACCCTTAAGTTTAACAACACTTGTTATCTGATTAATTGATGAAGATTGAATCAGTTTGATCTTTATTTTTTCAGGAAGATTCAATAAAGCGGAAATTTTATTGTTCATCCTTTTTATTGTAGTTGTGATCTTATATTCAAGACCCTCTGTTGATGTAACAGCAGGCATTTTTTCAATAATATCACCATGTATAAATACAATTCCCATATAAGCTCTCTGAATTTTTGCTTCATCTTGTTCAATTTTTTGAACATTAACAGGGTAAATACCATAATTTTGAGCCATCTTTCTATTTTCTTCTGCTTTTTCACTTAGATCTCCCTCTTTTGCACTTACATTATAAAAACTGTAACTCAGATAGTTATTTGCATGAATTCCATACTCTTCTAATAGATCATGAAGATATCGTTCAATATTATTATATGGAGAGGGAAGATTCTTTGAGAAAAAAACATTGATTGTAAGGGGTTCTTTTAATGTTGAAACAACATTTTTACTTGCTTTTGATAAAGAATAAAGCTCATTTGAAGTCAAATCTAGTCTAAAGAAGAGGTTTGTTCCAACAAGGTTTATTAACACTAATATAATTAAATATAAAGCAAATTTATAATATTTATTTTTATTTTCAAAATTTTTCTTATCCATTTTTAACTCCTTATTTCTTTTCCTGCATTATTAAATTTGTGCCATATAGAGAAATGAATGAAACAGATAGAAAATATAGAATATCTCTACTGTCAATAACACCTTTAGCAATGTTCTGGAAGTGGAAGCTAGCACTCATATACTGGAAAAATCCTACAAAAGCATTAGGAAGGAAAAAAATAAGAAAATCAATTAAAAGTGTGAAAAAAACACAAATTGACATAGCAGTAATAAATGCAATGACCTGATTTCTAGTTATAGAAGAGGCTAATATCCCAATTGCACAATAACTTGCACCTAAAAGCAAAGCTCCTATATATCCACCAATTACAGGACCCCAGTCAAGTTTTCCCATAAAAGAAACAGTAACAGCATATATAACTGTAGGAGCTAACATTACACCAACAAAAGCCAGAGCAGCTAAAAATTTTCCAACTATTATATCTCTGAATGTTACTGGCATTGTTAACAGAATCTCATATGAACCAATATTTATCTCTTCAGAAAAGAGACGCATAGTCACTGCTGGTATAATAAAAGCCAATGCTACTGGAAGAATAGAAAAGAATCTACTCAAATTAGCCTGTCGATTCAGGAAAAATGTTGAAAAAAACAGCCATCCAACTACTAAAAGAAATATAGAAATAACAATATAAGCAATTGGAGAGAAAAAATAGGATTTAAATTCCTTTTTAAAAATGTTGTTTATGTTTTTCATTTGCAATTCCCCTTTGTTATTTTTCTGAATATATCTTCAAAAGATTCGATATTCAGAGACTCGCGCAGATCTTCGAGCCTGTTATCTGCAACTATTTTACCCTCATTTAAAATAACCATACGATCACATGTTGCTTCAGCTTCACTTAAAATATGAGTTGAAAATACTATTGTCTTTTTCTTTCCAATACGTTTTATAATCTCTCTTGTTTCAGCAATTTGATTTGGATCTAAACCTGAAGTTGGTTCATCAAAAATTAAGATTTCAGGGTCTCCCATTAAAGCATGTGCTATGCCAACCCTCTGACGATATCCTTTTGAAAGCTCTGCGATTGTCATATGCATTACTTCATTCAAACTACAAAGCTCTGCTAACTCTTGTATATGAGAGATCTTTTTTTTCTTTTCAACGCGTTTTATATCAGCAACATAATTTAAATAATCAAAAACAAACATATCATGATAAATCGGAGCAGATTCAGGCAGATAACCTATAAGCCTTTTGATCTCAATCTGATTTTCATAAATATTGTAATCTTTAACCTGAATATTACCTGAAGTTGGGCTTAAATATCCTGTTAAAATTCTGTAAGTAGTTGTTTTACCAGCACCATTAGGGCCAAGCAAACCAAGTATTTCTCCCTTTTTTACTTCAAAATTAATATTATCCAGAGCACAAAGATCTCCATAATACTTTGTCAAATTTTCTACTTTAATCATAGAGTTCTCCTTTTTTGTAAAATATTATATCTTTATATATATCTCTTTAATCATACATAAATTCAATATAAAATTATGCTAAATTTTAGCAGATATACAGTTACTGTCAAGTACTGTTATATATAATATTTAAATTTTTTTAGACAAAACATTCTATTTATTTTTTTTTATTAATATTTTTTTCAGATCATTCTTGGAGATATTATGTTTTTCTTTAAAATACTCAAATATATCATCCCTGGAGGTTATTTTTAAGGCTTTTTCTTTTCTATTTTTTTCAAAGTTACCCTCAATAATAATAACTATTTCACCTAAAATAGTTTCAGATTCAATTATTTTAGCAAATTCAATCAATTTACCTCTTATTATTTTCTCATTTTTTTTACTTATTTCTTTAACAACAGCAAATCTTCTATTTCCAAATACAGATAAAGCAGCTATAAGAAAATTCTCAACTCTTCTTGGAGATTCGTAAAAAACTAAAGTATATTCCAAATAAGCCAGAGTTTTAAGATATTTAATCAATTCACCCTTTTTTCTTGGAGAAAAACCGAGAAAAATAAATTTAGATGGATCAATCCCAGATGCAACAATAGCAGGTACAAACGCTGTTGGCCCAGGTAAAGGGATAATTTCAACACCATTTTCAATAGCCTTTTTTATAAGAATAAAACCTGGATCAGAAATAAGTGGAGTTCCCGAATCTGTAATTAAAGCTGCTTTTTTTGTTTTTAGTAGACTTAGAATCTTTTCAGCCTTTTTATTCTCACAGGGTTTATAATAACTGATTATACTCTTTTTTATACCAAAATAGTTTAGCAACTTCAAAGAATATCTGGTATCCTCTGCAATTATAAAATCAACCTCTTTTAATATTTCAATTGCCCTTAATGTTATATCTTTTAAATTACCTATAGGAACTGGTACAATATAAATAGACATATAAACTCTAAATCTACCTATCCCAGTCTCTTGGATACCTGAAATCAATACCAATTGTTCTGTTCTGTATTTTTGCAACAGGAGGCATTGTTTTTTTATATTGTGAATTAATAATCATATTTTTAATTTTAACAACATTTTCCTTTAAATATCCTAATTTCTCAATTTCGATATCACCTTTTCTCAGATCAACAAGATTATATAGTATTTCATCAAGTTCTTTGTATGAAATTCCAATTTCTTGCTCATCTGTCTGGTTTTTCCATAGATCAGCAGATGGTTTTTTATCAATTATACATTTAGGAATGTGTAAGTATGTTGCAAAGGTAAAAATCTGTGTTTTATAGAGATCTCCAATAGGTAAAAAAGCAGCTGCAGAATCACCGTAAATTGTTGAATATCCAATTAATAATTCACTTTTATTCGAAGTTCCAACAACTAAAGCTCTTTTCCTTGCAGAAAAATCATAAAGAATGGACATCCTTTCTCTTGCACACTTATTGCCTATTAGAGTTTTACTATTAGTTGGATATTTATTAAAATATGCATCAATTGACTCTGAAATTTCAATTATTTCATACCCTACTTTTAACTTTTCACAGATTAGTTTAGCATGTTCAGTACTATCTTTTGAAGATAACTTATATGGCATTAAAAGCGCAAAAGTATTTTTACTCCCCAATGCTTTTTGAACTAAATAAAGTGTAACTGCTGAATCCAGTCCACCTGAGACTCCTACAATTCCATTTTTAAAGTTATTTTTATAAATAGAATCTTTTATGAAACTTACTATTACTTTTTCTGCATGTTCAAGGTTAATCTCAAGCATTTAATATCCTATTTAATTCCCTTAATATTAATTCAGGAAATATAATTAAGTCAATTTTATCTTTCTTTGCTTCTTCTATTTTTTTTTTATGAAATAGTAGATTCTTTGAAATATCACCTAACACAGGGCTGAACTGAATAGCTCTTACCTTCATGTTTTTAATATAGCATACAAAAATTCATATATCAAACTTCCATATCCAATCAGATAAATATTTTATTTCTTTATTTTTGTTACAACTTCATATAAAACCTTACTTAGCTCCTTAATCTTATACGGCTTGGGAACTACTCCTGAAAATCCATAATCCCTACAATTTGCCATTATCGGATCATTAGAGTAACCACTCGACACTATTGCTTTAACTCCTGAATCTATCTTAATCAACTCCTTTATCAATTCCCTACCTCCCATTCCTCCCGGTAC
>JAUWQW010000011.1 GCA_030610885.1 Candidatus Aminicenantota bacterium
GAAGATTTTAGAGAAGAATTGTATAACTCAATAGTGGAGTAAACTGGCTACAACACGCAATATAGCAAAAAGCAGTAAAATTTTTGCTTTATAATAATAAACAATATTTTTATTGTAAAATCATTTTGTGTATAATATTGAATATAAAAATTATTTTTTTTTATTAATATACTTTATATTTGTTTCTTTTCTCATAAGTATAGAATTTAAAAATTTAAGGATAATTGTAAGGGAGATAAAATGAAGAGAAATTATATTGTTATTTTGTTTAATTATTGTGTATAAAATTTGTATATTGTAGTTTGAATATATTTTTCTCCTGGTTTCAGAATTGTTGAAGGGAAATTCGGATTGTTGGGAGAGTCCGGAAAATGTTGAGTTTCAAGACAGAACCCATAATGTTTATTGTATTGTTTCCCATTCTTTCCCTTTATTGTTCCATCAAGAAAATTTCCTGAATAAAATTGAATTCCAGGCTGAGTTGTTAATATCTCCATTGTGCGGCCTGTTTCAGGTTCAAAGACTCGAGCTGCGAGGCTTAATATCCCTTTTGCATGGTTCAAAACAAAATTATGATCATAACCTCCCTTAACCTCTTTTATTCTTAAACCAATAGAACATGGTTTTAAAAAATCCATTGGAGTGTCTTTCACTTTTTTTAATTCACCTGTTGGTATAAGTCCTTTATCTACAGGTGTATATTTGTTAGCATAAATGGTCAGAGTGTGATTTAGTGTATCTGACACGCCAGGTCCTTTTAGGTTAAAATAGCTATGATTTGTGAGATTAACAGGGGTTGTTTTATCAGTTTCTGCTTCATATTTTATTTTTAATTCATCATTGTTTGTTAATGAATAGGTAACAATAATTGAGAGATTACCCGGATAACCCTCTTCTCCATCTTTACTTAAATAACTCAATTTCACACCTATTTCTTCATCTTTTTTTATCTCTTTAGCTTTCCATAAAACCTTATCAAATCCCTTTATACCACCATGTAGATGATTTTCACCATTATTAGCTGCAAGTTTGTACTTATTTCCATTTAATAAGAACTTTGCCTTTGAAATTCTGTTCGCATAACGACCAATTATAGCTCCAAAGTATGGATGACCTTTTAAATATTCATTAAGTGTATTAAAACCTAAAACAATATCATCAAATTTCCCACTTTTATCAGGAACCATCATAGAGGTAATTATGCCTCCGTAATTTGTTATTTTTAACATTATTCCGTTTTTGTTTGTGAGTGTAAATAAATCTACTTCCTCCCCATCATTTGTTTTTCCAAAATACTCTTTTTTTATTTTCATTTTTTTTATTACCTCTTTTTTCATTTTTTTTGAGTCTATTTTTTTTAAGGATTTGGAATAAGAAAAAACAGGGATTAATAATATTAAACTCCAGATCAATAGGTTAAATTTTTTTTTGGTTTTTGTGCATTTTTCTTCTTTCATTTTACCTCCATAAAAATATTATATCAGATTTTAGATTAAAATATAATTGATGTTAATTTATAATATTACTTTTTTTATTTGAAAAAATATTTTAAATTATCTAAAATAAATTGAAGGAGTTGATATGAAGAATAAAACCTTTATTTTAATTTTTCTAATGGCCATTTTATTTATAACACTATATTCCATGGAAAATTTAAAATGTAATGCTTCATCATCCTTGTTTACATCTTATATTGCTCCATATGAGAGGAGTAGTTATTTTGTGGATGAAGGTTATCATCTTGTATATTATGACGACAATTCTCCATTAAGGTTGATGAATGAAAGCTCTGGAGAGATAAATTTTGCTTTTAAATTGGGGAGCATGTTTGTTTATAGTATAGATGATTTTTATAAAAAGCCAGTGATCACTCTTTCTTATCCTGATTCTTTTGTTTTGGAAGCAGAACCCTTTGTTGGTTTAAAAATAGTATTAAGATTTGCTCTTTATGCATCGGATAGTGCTATATTTGAAATCGAATACAGAAATAAAACAAAAGAAGATTCTATGCTTTATATTATGTATGGAAACAATTATCAAAAAGTAAATGTTATTAATACGAATCTAGATAAAAGTATTACCATTTCATATAAAGAGCCTTCAAAGGGTGTTTATTTTCAACAAAAAGAATTAAAGGGTTTTGAAGAAAAGAGGTATTCGAAATTTAACTTTAATAGAAGAATCTGTTCATGGGCAGGATACCCTGATCATAACAAAGTGAAAAAGGGTAAGATGTTCTCAAGATATGAATACTTGAATGGTTCAATACAGGGTGAGTTATCTGAAGTAGTGCTTTCATTTGATTTATATAAGAAAAATGGGGTTTTAAAATTTTCAAAAGTAACTGTTCAACTGGGGGATGAAAAAAAATTGGATGAGATTTCTGATAAAGCAATTAACATCTCTTTTGATAAAATATATGCATTTAATCGGGAAAAGTTAAAAAATATACCTGTATTAGAATTCAAAAACAATCAGGAAAGATTACTTTTTTATGGAGGATTATATCTTGGAAGGCAGCAATTTTTGCCAGCTGCAGGACAGTTTCCCTTTCCATACTATGTTTTTTCAAGAGAACCTACATGGGGATGGGGACATGAAGGACAGGTTTTCCATGAAAGTCTTTCAATGCAAAGTTTAGCTTTATTTGATCCTGAACTTGCAGCAAATTCACAGAGAAATTTTATGGCTGTTCAGGAAAAGGATGGTTATATACCTTACAGGGTTGGTGCATATTTTACAAGAACATTTCCAGCTGGAGGTGAAAAAACCACATCAGCTCCTTTCTATTCGTGGACAAATCTCGAAGTATATAAGATGGCTGTAAGATCAGGTAATATGAGTAAAAAAGAGTTAAAAGAGTATTTAAGGGATTCGTATATATCTGGAAAAAGGTTTGTAAATTATCTTTTTGAAACTCGCGATAAAAACAAAAATGGATTGCTGGAATGGGGTGGGCATACTTTGCTGGAATGTGTAAGGGATTATTTGAATGCTGTTTTTGACCTGTTAGGAAAAAAGCCTGAAACTCTTAATCAACTTGAAGCACTTGACCTTAGTTGCATGGTTGTAAAGGAGATGGCATCATTAAAAGAGATGGCAGGAATATTAAAATTAAAAAAAGAGAAAAAAGAATGGGAGAATAGAATTAAAAAGTTAGCTAATTTGATAAATAAATATATGTGGGACAAAGATACTGGATTTTATTATCATGTTCATAAGGATACAATGAATTTTAAAACTCCTGCAAATATTTCATTAAAGAGAAAAGAGATTATAGGTTTTCTTCCAATATGGGCTGGAATTGCAGACAAGAACCAGACAAAAGAGCTTATAAAGCATTTAAAAAATCCTGATGAATTCTGGAGAAAATTTGGTATTCCAACTCTATCTGCTGGTGATCCCTACTATGATGCCCAGGTTCTTGGTTGTTGTAGATGGAATGGTCCAGTATGGATCACATGGGTTTATCCCATTTTTAAGGGTTTAATTGATTATGGTTATATTGATATTGCAGAAGAGATTTTAATAAAAATGGAAAATGCAATGATTTTTCAATTGGAGAGAAATCACAGGTTTTGGGAGAGTTATTCTCCTGATTTTACTCAATTAAGTTGTCCAAAAAATTATATCTGGGATACTTTGATTTCAAGAATGATCTATGAAATAAGAAAAGCAGGTTGATTTTTTATATTCGTTTTTCAAAGCTCAATCTTTTTTATTAATTGGTCCTGAAGTTTAAGCATTTCGCCCCGGTCTTTTTCATGATCATATCCTGTAAGGTGAAGTATTCCATGAATCATCAGATAGAGCAACTCTTTTTCTAAGGATATGCTATTTTCTTCAGCTTGTTCTTTAGCTATTGGATAACAGATAAATATATCTCCAATGTAATATTCTTTTGATAATTTTTCATTAAAAGGAAAGCTTAATACATCAGTTGGAAAATCATTTTTTAGATAGTAGAAATTTAAATTTTTTGATTCAGCTTTAGAACCTAGTTTAATTACAATAGTACCTTTTATTTTTAATTCTTTGTAAATATGTTTGAGTTTGGATGTATAATATTTTTTATTTATCTTATAAATATCATCTACTATTTTTATCATCTATTTTTTGTTCTTTAAAATCAAAACCCGGGTATGAAACTCGCATATGATAAATAGATGAAAGCTTCTTTTGAAAACTGTTTGCTATGATATTTAAAGCCTTAAAAGTTAAGCCATCACACTCATCAAATTGATTTTCTTCTATATCTGAGTTGATTATTGTTTGTATTACATTTTTTAATTCCTCTTCAGTAGGAGAGCCAAGGCTTTTTGAGGCTGCTTCAACCTGGTCTGCAAGCATAATTATTGCATTTTCAATATTCTGGGGTTTTTCTCCTGAATACCGAAAAAATCTATCATCAAATTCATCAGTTTCTATACTTGATATTTCACGAGCTTTTTCATAGAAAAATTTAACTAATTTTGTGCCATGGTGTTGACTTATAGCACTTTTAACTACTTTTGGAATTTTTATTTTTGTAGCAGTATCAAGCCCTTCTGAAATATGGGCAATTATCATTTTAGAGCTTTCACGCGGGGAGAGTTTTTCATGTGGGTTTTTATAAATTGTGTGATTTTCTGTAAAGATTTGTGGATTATTGATTTTTCCAATATCATGATAAAGAGCCATTGCAGTTAATAGAAGTGGAGATAAGTCAAGTTCTTGAGCTGCAGTTTCAGATAATGACGCAACCATCTGAGAATGATGGTACGTACCGGGTGCTTTTTCAAGCATTTCTCTAAAGATTGGGAGGTTTAGATTGGCTAATTCAATTAGTTTTAAGTCTGTTAATAGTTTAAAAATAACCTCCCATAGAGGAATTATAAAGTAAGCAAATAATGGAGCAAGTATAGCAGAAAAGGTAACTATAATTACATTAATCAATATTTGAATTAAGGTTATATTTGGCTCAGTTAAGTTGAGTATAATTATAAAGATTATATTTGTTGGCAAAAGCCAGAACAAACTGGCTTTTAAAATAGATGATCTTTTTAGTTTGCTGTAAAATCCAATTGCATAACTTATTGCAAGATTGCTTAAGAGAACGTATAAAACTATTTTAAAATTCCATTCACAGATAATTCCTGAAATTATTGAATTTGTAAATGAATATATTACTGCACTCTGGAGATTGAAAACAAATGTAATTATTAATGCACCGAACCCAAAAGGAATGGCAAAATATAGGTATGAAATATCATAATTGAGTTCAATTGGAATGTTTTTTGCAATTATAGGAAAAATGAATATACAAATTCTATATATAATGATACTAATTGTTAAGGTTGCTGCTGATACAGAAAAGAGTTTGTTTTTATTTAAACCATTTGATTCCCATATTTTAAAAAATTTGTTTATAAAAAGGCTTAAGAAGAATAAAATAGCAATAATAAGGTATAAATTTGATAATTTATTTTCTCTTATTTTTTCTTCATATGAAATTAGTTTAATAATTTTCATGTCATCATGTTTAACTTCATCACCTTTTCTTAAAATGATTTTACCTGCCTTTAGCTTTATGAGAACTGGGTTTATCTGAGAAGAAACTTTCTCTTGTTCTTGCTTTGTTAAATTTAATGAATATGAGACATTTATATCAACAAATGCCTTTATGATTGATGTGATAGTTTCAGTTTTATATTTTGAAAGATTATCTTCATTAAGGAAGTTGTTCAATGATAATTCAACATCTTTCAAGTCATAAAGCTTATCTGTTTTTATTGTATAAGGTTCCATCTCTTTTGATACAATTTGAATAGAACCGTTTTTGCTTTTTTTTGCTCCTACTTTTGATGCTAAGATTCCTGTTTTCTCAATTGATTTTAATAATTCAAAAAGTTTTGCAAGGTTGATTTTATTAAATATGTTTGATTTTAATATATATACAATCTCTTTACCTGAAATCTCAATCCCAAACTTTTCTTCAATTAAAGTTTTTATTTTAATAAGATCTTTATTATTTTTAAAATATCTCTTTCTTGATTCTCTTATAAATTGGAACCATTCATTTAGCAAGCTCTGAGTTTTTTCAATATTTTCTAAATTATATTCATATATAGGGATAACATCTTCTACTGCAATTCTTCTCTTTTGTTCTGTACTTTCTTTATCCTCAACTGTTAGATCTTTTTTTATGATTATATCTTCTTTTATTATATCCCCAACCGTTAATGTATCATCATATATCGATTTTTTTTGAGGAATATATAAAAAGTATGAAATTATTATTACAAAAATAAAGCCTGTTAATAACTTAAGAAAGTATGGTTTCTTTCTGGGTTTTTTATTTGAGTTTTCATAGTCTTTTATAAATTTTAGTTTAAATTTCATCTCTATTTTTTTCGTAAGCTTCAATAATTTTCTGAACAAGAGAATGTCTTACAACATCTTTTTTATTGAGATAGATTATATCAATACCTATAACATTATTGAGTATGTTTATTGCTTTAAATACTCCTGATTTCTTTGGGTCAGATAAATCGATCTGTGTAATGTCTGCTGTAACCACTATTTTTGAGTTTTGACCAAATCTTGTTAAAAACATTTTCATTTGAGTGTTTAATGTGTTTTGACCCTCATCAAGTATAATAAAGGCATTATTTATAGTTCTTCCTCTCATATAAGCAAGCGGAGCGATTTCAATTATTTCTTTTTCAATTAATTCAGATGTTTTTTCAAAGCCTATTAAATAGTAGAGTGCATCATATAAAGGTCTGAAATATGGATTAACTTTTTGCTGAATATCTCCAGGTAGAAAACCCAATTTTTCTCCAGCTTCAACAACAGGTCTTGTTAATACAATTCTTTCTACCTTTTTGCTCAAAAGAAAGTTCAAAGCCATTGCTATTGCAAGAAAAGTTTTCCCGGTCCCAGCAGGTCCTATACTGAATACAAGATCATTTTTGTAAATTGATTTAATATACTCCATTTGATTGAATGTTTTTGGATAAACCTCTTTACCATTAAACCTTATTTTTACTTTATTGTTTAGTTCTTCCTTAATTTGATCAAGTTTCCCGTTATTGGCCATACTCAGGCTGATTTTTATATCATTTTCATTGAGTTTTTTTTTATCTCTTGATATCTTGATTATTTCTTCTATATATTTTTTAAATCTATTTTTATTTTTTATTTCTCCATCAAACATTATCTTATTTCCTCTTAAAGAAACAGCAATATTGAAGTCTGATTCAAATTTATCAATATTTTTTTGAATTATAAAGAGAAAGTTATTTTTAATGTCTTCAGGATATATTATTTCTTCCATTATTATATTTTTTTAAAAATAACAAAGAAAAATTATAGCTTTTAAACAATTAAATGTCAAATACAGAAACTTTCTTTGTATTCCTGATCAATATATATGTATTGTCAATATATAAAGTGTTTTGATAAACATATTGTGCTTTTGAATACATATTTGTAAAATTTAGTATTAAGTTATGGTTGCATGTGCAAAAAATGTACCATGGGTTTTTTTGACCCCACGATTGAAATTTTTTTGGGGAGATATCTTGACTTTTATGTTGTATTACTTTAGATTTATAAAATGTACATATTCAAAAAAGGAGATAAAAATGGCTGAGATTAAAGAAACAATTTTAGACTATGTAAAAGATGAGTATTTAGATGAAGATGATGATAAAGAAATAAATTTTGATACACCTTTGATTTCCAGTGGAATAGTTGATTCTTTTTCAATGATCTCTTTGAAGAGATTCCTTGAAACAAAATATAATATTCAAATTCCTGATTCAAAAGCCACTGCAGAAGCATTTAATACAGTAAATAATATAGTAAAAACAGTTGAAGAGATAAAGTCAGAGTAGGAGGAAATATGGCTTTTAATAAAAAAGAGAGGGATATTTTTAAGGATGAGTTAAATAATATAAGGAATGCAGGGATATTTAAAGATGAGAGGATAATATGTACTCCTCAGGATTCTGAAATAAAAGTCGAATTTCCAGCAGGAGCTGAAAAGAAGAGTCTTATTAATATGTGTTCTAATAATTACCTTGGTCTTTCATCTCATCCGGAAGTTGTTAAAGCAGCAATAAAAGGTCTGGAAAATAGGGGATATGGCATGTCTTCTGTTAGATTTATATGTGGAACCCAGGATATTCATAAAGAATTGGAAAATATGCTTACTGAATTTTTAGGCACAGAAGATACAATCCTCTTTCCATCGTGTATGGATGCAAATGCAGGTGTTTTTGAGGCTATTTTAAATGAACAGGATGTTATGATATCAGATAGACTTGTACATGCTTCAATTGTTGATGGAATAAGATTATGTAAGGCTCAAACAGATACATATAAGCATTCGAATATGAATCACCTTGAGAAAAAGCTTCAGCTTCATTCAGATAAGCGTTTAAAGGTAATAATTACTGATGGTATATTCTCAATGGATGGAGATATGGCAAAACTTGATGAAATTGTAGGATTAGCTGAAAAGTACAATGCTCTGGTATTTGTTGATGACTCCCACGCTTCTGGATTTATAGGGAAAACAGGAAAGGGTACGCATGAATTTTGTAATGTGTTGGGCAAGATTGATATTATTACAACAACTCTTGGAAAAGCTCTTGGCGGAGCCTCTGGTGGATGTGTTTCTGGAAGGGCGGAGATCGTGGAAATCTGTCGTCAAAAAGCAAGACCATATCTTTTTTCCAATACAATTCCACCTGTAGTTGTATCAGCTGCAATTAAGGTTCTGGAAATAATATCAAAGAATACTGATAGAAAAGATAAATTGGAAAAGAGCACAGAGTTCTGGAGAAATGGATTGAATGAGGCTGGTTTTATTGTAAAAGATGGCGAATCCCCAATAGTGCCTATAATGTTATTTAATGCAAAGCTATCTCAAGATTTTGCACAGGATCTTTATAACGAAGGTATTTATGCAATTGGATTCTTTTTCCCGGTAGTTGCTAAGGGTCAGGCAAGAATAAGAACTCAGTTATCAGCTTCACATGAAAAACCCCAATTAGAGAGAGCTCTTGACGCGTTTATAAAGATAGGAAAAAAGTATGATATTTTAAAAAAAACCAAAGAGGAAATTATTGAAATTTATGGACTTTAATTATAAAATCAAAAATGGAGTGAAACATGTTTAAAAGAGCAAAGGAGTATTTAAAAAATGAGATTCAAGGGATCAGGGATTCAGGGCTTTATAAGGATGAAAGAATTATTCTTTCTGATCAGAAAGCCAACATTGATGTTAGTTTCCCCGAAGGTTCTGCACCAAAAAGGGTTTTAAACTTTTGTGCTAATAATTATCTGGGTCTGGCTAATAATCCAAAGATGATTGAAGCAGCTCACAAGACACTTGATAAATATGGTTTTGGGCTTTCATCAGTCAGATTTATTTGTGGAACTCAGAATATTCATAAGGAATTAGAAAAAGTAATAGCTAAATTTTATGAAACAGAGGATACGATTTTATACACCTCTTGCTTTGATGCTAATGGGGGTCTATTTGAAACTTTATTAGGACCAAATGATGCTATTATCTCTGATGCTTTAAACCATGCGAGTATAATTGATGGAATTAGACTGTGTAAAGCAAAAAGATATGTTTTTGCTCATGCTGATATGAATTCTCTGGAAGAGAAATTAAAAGAAGCACGTGAAAATAATGCAAATAATATTATTATTGCTACTGATGGTGTATTTTCTATGGATGGAGATGTTGGAAATGTAAAGGGACTGGTTGAGCTGGGAGAAAAATATGATGCAATGGTTATGGTTGATGATTCTCATGCTACAGGCTTTTTTGGTGAAAGGGGTAGAGGGGCAGTTGAGTATAATGGAGTTTTAGGCAAAGTTGATATCATTACTTCAACCCTTGGAAAAGCTATGGGAGGTGCATCTGGAGGTTTTACAACAGGAAGAAAAGAAATTATTGAGATATTAAGACAGAGATCAAGGCCTTATTTATTTTCAAATACAGTTGCACCAGCAATAGTTGGTGCTTCAATTGTAGCATTTAAGCTTCTGGATGAAAGTAATGATCTGCGAGTGAAATTAAGAGAAAATACAAAATATTTCAGAGAAAAGATGAATGCATTGGGATTTGATATTGTAAAGGGAGTCCACCCAATAGTACCTGTTATGTTTGGACAATATGAGAATGATGCACAATTAGCTCAAGAGATATCAAAGGATCTATATGATGAAGGTATTTATGTTATTGGTTTCTTTTACCCTGTTGTACCAAAAGGCCAGGCAAGAATAAGGGTTCAGATTTCAGCAGCTCATAGTAGAGAAGATTTAGATAAAGCTATTAATGCTTTTGAAAAAATAGGTAAAAAACACAAGGTTATTTAAGATAAGGCATTTTTATTTTCGTTCAACAGGCATAATAAGGCAACTTGGTCCGCCTGTACCCTTTATAAACTCTGACAGGTCAATAGTGTGTACATAAACTCCTATTTGCTTGAGTTTATCAATTACTTCCATATTTGAAATATCTGCTATGATTTCATTATTGCCAATACATATTACATTTCCACTAACAAATGTATTAAAAGGAACTTCAATCTTATTAAAACCATTGAAAAAATTATCAGGAAATACATTTTTACAACAAAGTATTTTCTCAGGACCAATAACGCTCATAGCACCGCCAATATGTAAATAGGGGAAAGGAACTGGTATTGTTCTTATTTCATAGTCCAGAGCATTTAAAAGCCTTGAAATTTGTTTTATACCTTCTTTATTTGTTCTTTTAGAGAGCCCAACAAAAACAACTGATCCGGCTAATATAATATCCCCACCTTCAACTGTTCCAGGCTCTTTAATACTTGCATATTCAGGTTCTTGTATAGAATTTAGTATTTGTGACATCCATATATCTTCTCCAACCCTGGTTTTAAGTCCCATTCTTAATTTAATATATCCTGCAGGAGTACACAGACACGCATCTCTTGTAAAAACGGAATTTGGATGATCTTTAAGTTCTGGAACATCAATTACTTCACATCCCGATTTTTCAAGTATTGATTTAAGATTATTATGCTGGTCTATTGCTTTGTTTTTATCAGCAGGTTGTGTGATATTGTGTGAAACTCTATTTTTATAATTAAAGTATTCAATACTGGGTGAACATACAATTACACGTGTTAATTTATCTCCTTCATTTCTTAACATAGAGATTTGCTCCTAAAAGTATGGAAAAAATTATATTTATCATATATAATTTTTATTGTCAAAATGGTAAAGTTATAACTTTTTTAAACCCTGTTCGTAAGATAAAATAGGATTTAGATATAAGAAACTGGAGGTTATATGTTAGAAAAAAAGGGCATGGATCGTAGAAATTTTATAAAAAGTTCTGCTTTAGGTGTTGTTGGGGCTGGTATGATTGTAAAAGAGCCAATGCTTAAATCAGAAAAAAAAGAGAAGAAAGAACTCCAAAAAATAAAGAGTTTTCGAGTTCTGGGTCGAACAGGATTTAAGGTATCTGATATTGGGGGTGGTTATTTAAATGATGCGGGAGTTATTAATGCAATGTTGGATGCAGGTGTGAATTATATTGATACTGCTGAGAGTTATGGAAATCAACGTGTGATCGGTTCTGCGATAAAAAACCGTGATCGTAAAAAACTCTTTGTTACATCAAAGCTTGAAATTAAAAAGGATGTTTCAAAAGAGGGATTTTTAAAAAGAACACGTAAATGTTTGGAAGAACTTCAAACAGATTATATAGATTGTATGATGATGCATTGTGCAGAAAGAGTAAATGTACTGAAAACAGAGGGCTTTCACAGAGCTATGGACCAGCTGAAAAGGGAAGGAAGAGTAAGATTTGTAGGTGTGTCCAATCATGGTTCTTTCTGGTTTCGTGATCCAGAAGAAACAATGGAAAAGGTTCTTTTGGCTGCAGCAGCTGATGGGCGCTTTGATGTTATTCTTCTGGCATACAATTTTTTGCAGATGGATATGGGAGAACATGTATTGCGGGTTTGTAAGGAAAAGAATATAGGTACTGCTCTTATGAAGACCACACCTGTGGTGAAATATTATGGTTTGAAAGCAAGAATTGAAGAATTACAAAAACAGGGAAAGGAAGTTAATGAATTCTATTTGAAAGGTTTAGAAAGGTTTAAACAAAAAGCTGAAAAAGCAGAGGGTTTTATAAAAAAGTACAACTTAAAAAATCCTGAAGAGATACGTGATGCTTCAATCCGCTTTGTTTTGGACAATCCTGATGTTAGTACTGTTTGTTGTTCCATGAGAAATTTTAATGATGTAGAACGGTTTATAAGTCTATCTGGAACAGGGTTGAGTTATAAGGAGAAGAAAAAACTTGCTGCTTATAAGAAGAGTTGGGGAGAATTGTACTGCAGACATGCATGTGGTATATGTGAAACATCATGCCCAAATAATGTCCCGATAAATACTATTATGCGCTACAATCACTATTTTGATGCTCAGGCACGGGAAAAGTATGCAATGGTAAAATATGCTGAGATCCCGGGTACAAATGCAAAAGAGTGTTTTTCCTGTACTGGAATATGTGAATCAGCTTGCCCATATGATTTACCTGTTCAGGGTATGCTTACAATGGCGCACGAGCAATTATCACTTGCATAAGACCATTGCAGAATATTTAAATAAAGATTGATTAAGAAAAAATTGTAATTGGGAAATTTATAGAGTTTATAGATTAAAAAAAAGGGGGAGCTAAAAAACTCCCCCTTTTTTATTATTTAATTGATATTAAATCACACCATAAGCAAGCATAGCTTTTGCAACCTTAATAAATCCTGCTATATTTGCTCCCATCATGTAGTTTCCAGGGTCTCCATATGCTTCTGCTGCTTCAAGAGATGCTTTGTGAATGCTTTTCATGATCCTTTGAAGGTGATTGTCAACCTCTTCACAAGTCCAGCTTAATCTTAAGCTGTTCTGGCTCATTTCAAGGCCTGAAACAGAAACGCCTCCAGCATTTGCTGCTTTCCCAGGTCCATAAAGAATGTTGTTGTCCATATATGTATTTATGGCTTCAAGATCTGAAGGCATATTTGCACCTTCTGATAAACAAATACATCCATTATTTACTAAACCTTGTGCTTGTTCCTTGTTAATTTCATTTTGAGTTGCACATGGTAAAGCAATATCAACTTTTACTCCTTCTTCTTTAATAACATCCCATACACTCTTTCCTTCATAGTATTTGACATTATACTTTTCTGCATATTCTTTTATTCTTCCTCTTTTAATATTCTTCAAATTCATTACATAATCCCATTTCTCTTCTTTGATCCCATTCATGTCAACAATAGTTCCACTTGAATCAGAAAGGGTAATTGGTATTCCTCCAAGTTCATTAACTTTCTGTGTTGCATACTGAGCAACATTTCCAGAACCGCTTATTGCAACATATTTGCCTTTAAAGTCATCATTTCTTGTTGCAAGCATTTCTGCAGCATAGTATACAGCACCATAACCAGTAGCCTGGGGTCTTATAAGGCTTCCGCCCCATTCTCTTCCCTTTCCAGTAAAAACACCTGTATGCTCGTTTTTGATCTTTTTGTAAAAACCAAAAAGATAACCTATTTCTCTTCCTCCAACTCCAATGTCACCCGCAGGAACATCTGTGTCAGGGCCCAAATATCTGTAAAGTTCTCTCATAAATGAATAACAGAACTTCATAACTTCTCCATCGGATTTTCCCTTTGGATCAAAATCAGAACCACCTTTTCCACCACCTATTGGTAGAGTTGTTAAAGAATTTTTAAAGATCTGTTCAAATCCTAAAAATTTGATAATTCCGAGATTAACTGATGGATGAAATCTTAAGCCACCCTTATAAGGTCCGATTGCATTATTAAATTGAACTCTGAATCCTTTATTCACATAAACCTTACCTCTGTCATCTACCCATGGAACTCTGAACATAATAACTCTATCAGGCTCAACAATTCTTTCATAGATAGCTGCTTTTACAAATTCTGGATGCTTTTCAACTGTGGGTTCTAAAGTTTCCATAACCTCCTCAGCTGCCTGATGAAACTCAGGTTCTGCAGGGTTTTTCTCTTTTAATTTTGCAATAACTTCTTTAAGATAAGACATTAATTTTCCTCCTAATTAGTTTTTATTGTAAATAACAATAAAATCTTTTTAAATTTTAAGATTTATTTTAATTATTAGTATTGATAAAGTCAACTAAATTTTTTATAAAATGTAATTTAATTTATTGTGTTTATTTATTTATAAAATATTTATGTGCTGATTCAGCAGCTTTTGTTCCGTCTCCCATAGCAAGTATAACAGTTGCGCCTCCTCTTACTATGTCACCTCCAGCAAAAATATAGGGAATCGATGTCTGCATTGTTTCTTCATTTACTACAAGTGTTCCCCATCTTGTAACATCAATACCTTTTATAGTTTGAGGTATAAGGGGATTTGGTGAAGTTCCAATTCCAACTACAACGATATCAATATCAATTAAATATTCGGAACCGGGAATTGGCTGTGGTCGTCTTCTTCCTGATTCATCAGGTTTACCAAGTTCCATTTTTTGAACTTTAATTTGTTTAACCTTACCTTCTGAATCTCCTATATATTCAACAGGATTTGTTAGAATTAAAAACTCGATACCCTCTTCTTTAGCATGATGGACCTCTTCAATTCTTGCAGGCATCTCTTGTTCAGATCTCCTGTATATAATTATTGCACCACGGTCAGCACCCAGTCTTTTTGCTGTTCTAACAGAATCCATAGCAGTGTTTCCGCCACCTATAACTGCGACTCTTTTTGCCTTAATTATTGGAGTATCATATTCTGGGAATTTATAAGCTTTCATAAGATTAACTCTTGTAAGATATTCATTTGAAGAATAGATGTTTACTAAATTTTCACCAGGAACATTCATAAATCTTGGAAGTCCAGCTCCGCTACCTACAAAGAAGCCTTGAAAGCCTTGATCCTTTAGTTCATCTAATCCTGCACTTCTACCTACAATAAAGTTTTTTACAAATTTTACACCCATCTTTTCAAGGCTATTTATTTCTGCTCTTACGATCTTTTTCGGAAGCCTGAACTCTGGGATTCCATAAACAAGAACACCACCAAATTCATGCAATGCTTCGAATATTGTAACTTCATAACCAAGTTTGCACATCTCACCTGCAAAGGTTAATCCTGAAGGTCCTGATCCTATAACAGCTATTTTAATATTATTACTTTTAAGTACCTCAGGTATTGAGATCTTCCCTGTATTTCGTTCATAATCTGAAGCAAATCTTTCAAGATGTCCTATTGCAACTGAAGGTTTTTTCATTTTATTATAAATACATTGTAATTCACATTGGTTTTCCTGAGGACATACCCTTCCACAAACTGCAGGAAGAGCATTTGTATCTTTTAAAACCTTTGCAGACTCTAGAAAATCACCTTTTTCAATCTGTTTTATGAAACCAGGTATATCAATATTAACAGGGCAGCCTGAAATACATGTAGGGGTTGGACAATCAAGACATCTTTTTGCTTCAATAATTGCCTGTTCTTCAGATAATCCTTTATTAACTTCATTAAAGTTTTTGTTTCTCTTAAGAGGTTCATTTTCTGGCATTTTTACACGTTCGACCTGAGTTCTTTCTTTTGCTGGAATACTTTTTCTTAAATTTTCTCTCCATTCTTGAGCTCTATCTTTTTTTAAAGCTTCATAATCTACAGACATTATTATCTCCTTATTTAAGGTCTTTCAAATATTTTGAATAGGAAGTTTCTTCTTCTTTTTTATATGCATTTAATCGCTTCAACATTTCATCAAAGTCAACTTCATGAGCATTAAATTCAGGACCATCTACACAAACAAATTTTGTTTTTCCCCCTACAGTTACTCTGCAAGCTCCACACATACCAGTTCCATCAACCATTATTGTATTTAAACTGGCAATAGTATGAATATTATGTTTTCTTGTTAATAATGCTATGAATTTCATCATTATTGCAGGTCCCAAACAAATCACCATATCTACTTTTTCTCTATTTATAATCTCTTCTATTCCAGCAGTGATCAGCCCTTTTTTCCCATAAGACCCATCATCAGTCATGATCATAAACTCGTCTGAAAATTCTTTCATCTCATTTTCCAGTATTATTAAATCTTTAGTTCTTGCAGCAAGTATTGTTATTAATTTATTACCAGCTTCTTTGAATGCTTTAGCAATAGGATAGAGTGGGGCAACGCCAACTCCCCCTCCAGCAGCGATAACTGTCCCTACTTTTTCAACCTCTGTTGGTTGTCCTAAAGGACCTACAAGATCGGAGATATGGTCTCCTGCATTTAAATTGAATAATTTATGAGAGGAGGTGCCTACTTTTTGCACAATTATTGTGATCGTGCCTTTTTCAGGATCAGCATCTGCAATTGTAAGAGGAATTCGCTCTCCTATTTCTCCCATTTTTATGATTACGAATTGTCCAGGTTTTCTATTTTTAGCTATTGTTTTATTTTCTATGATCAATTTTGCTACATTTTCTGATAAAATTGTTTTTTCAATAACTTTGTACATAAACTTACCTCCGATTTATTAATTGAATAACATAGCAAAAAAAAATGTAAAGTTCAATTGAAATTTGTAAAAATATATAAAACTCTTTATCCTGTATCTGGTTTTAATATTAATCCCTTTGAATTTTGACCATTTATCTTTATTGTAAATGGTTTTGGAAATTTTATATGTTTTACATATTTAGTTTGTGTGTATATTTTTTGTTTTTTTATCCATTCCCATAAAATAAATTCTTCTTGTGTGTGTGTTCCTATATGAAAATATCCAATTTGTAAAGATATCATGTTATGAAAGAAATGACTTCCCTGAGAAGGCTCTATATTAAAATCTTTTAGATTGGATTCAATTATCATTTTTGCCATTGAAATTTGATACCATTTAACAGGAATACCAAGCCATGGATCAGCAGTTCCCCATCTTCCAAAACCAATTAAAATATATTTTAAATTTTTGTCAATAAATTTTTGATTCATTTGACCCACTTCATTAGCAATTTTACGGCTTTTTGATGCATCAAAACTATAAGGATCAACATATATTAGATCGTATATGTTAGAGAAAGTTCCATTTCCCATTGAATGTTCAGATTTACAGATTATATCATTTTGAGAAATATCATCCAAACAAACATCAACCTTCTCTTTTCCTGCTATCATTGGTCTTATTTGTAGCAGTTCAAGTTCATGTTTCTTTTTTTTATCTTTAAATAAGTTTAAAGCAAATTCAATTTCAATATGAGAGCCAAACGCGCTATACCCGATCTTTAAAATTTCATTTAAAATTTCTGCTAGAGGAAAAGCATTGAATTTTAAAATATTTGCAAATGTTATAATTCTTGGGCCTTTAATTGAAACAGTATCTCTTATAACATTATCCTCTGGGGAATAGGTACTTGCAACAAAAAATAGGGTATCATGCTCTTCTGCATCAGATATGTTAAATTTATTTAGGCTAAAAGTTTCATCATTAATTATTTTTAGGTCAGTATTGGATAGGTTAATTGAGAAAAAATGATTTTGAGATTTTTTTAAATATTCATCAATAGAAGAGAAAGGGGGATTCATTTCAGGATATTTTGGGGAGAATCTGAAAACCTGATCACCTTCAGCAATTGTTCTTCCAAGTCCTAAAGCAAGTTGAATAATTCCATCATCAGGTTCCATATGTGAAATAGGATAATAATTGTATGATTGTGCAACTCCTGATACAACTGGATAAAAATTATTGTTATAATTTTGTCCAACAACTTGCTGAATAATAACAGCCATTTTTTCTTCTTCAATTGAAAAGTTTGTGTTTCTTATATATTCTTTTGGAGATTTAAAAAAAACAGATGCATACACAAGCTTTATTGCATTACATAATTGAATCAGTCTCTTATTTAAAACAGGGTTGTTGTTCGGGAGTAGGAAAGTGGAATAGAGTCCTGCAAAGGGAAGTGTTTGAGAATCCTCCAGGATACTTGATGATCTAATAGCAATTGGATATTTAATGTTGATCAGTAAAGTTTTAAGGTCTTGAACTATTTTATCAGGTAATCTCTTTTTCATGAATTTTTTTGCGATTTTATCATTATCTGTTTCAGATATTGCAAATTTCTGAAGTTTATTGATTTCAATAAATTCTTCGTATATTTCACTACAAATAACAAATGTATATGGTGTTTTTATTTCTACATCTTTAAATTTCTCATGCAATTTTGTTTGAGCAAGTAGAGTATTTATAAAAGCAATGCCTCTTGCTTTTCCGCCAAGGGAGCCATTTCCCAATCTTATAAAGGAATTTTCTGAGTCAAATTGAGTTTGCTCAAAATCTGTTATTACTCCGTATTGGTTTTTATATAGTAATTTTTGTAATTCAGATAAAATAAATTCTCTAATATCTTCTATATTTTTAAAATCAGATACCTTTTTTGGTCTGAATTTATCTGCAAGGTCAAACTCAGTTCTTGCTCTTAACCATATTGAAAAATGATTTCTTCTTGCATGAAATTCAAGACTTTCTGCAGGTATTATCTGGATCATTTTTTCAAATTCGTAAAGATTCTTTGCTTTACCAATCTCTTCTCTTTTCTTATCTTTAAAAACAAAATCTCCAAAACCAAAGTTAGAAAGTATAAATTGACTTAAATCGTATAAGAGATTGTTTGAATTCTTGTTTAAAAAGCCCAACCCATTTTTGTCTGCGGTTTTTTTGTTATCTAATTCTGATGATTGTAGTAAAAAAGGTAGATCAGGAATCTCGTTTTTAACCTTTTTTGCAAATCTGAAACCAGCATTTGGATCGATTTCCCCTTCTCTGATAAAGCTTATATCAGACAAAACTCCCAGGAGATTCTTTTTATACTTGTCATAGAGTTTTATTCCCTGTTCATATGTTTCAGCCATAAGAATCTTTGGTCTTGCTCTCATTCTTAACAATCTATGTAAATCATTAACACCTTCAGATATAAGCAACCTGGTTTGAGTCATTATTTCAGTATAGATTAAAGGCAGGAACATTGAGTAAAATTTAGGAGAATCTTCTATTATAAGAATTGCCCTTACACCAAGTTTAGTATCATTATCAAGATTTTTTAAATCCTCAACATATTTTATGATTGCCAGTAAAATTCTTGTATCTCCTGACCAGTAAAAGATCTTATCAATGCTTTTTGTGTCTCTGAGTTTCATTAAAGTGTCAGTACCAATCCATTCATAGGTTAAAAGAACAACAGGTATACCCGGGTTTAACTCTTTAACCTTTGCCCCGAATTGCTGTGGATCCATATCTGCCAATCTTGTCATTGTTATAACCATGTTAAAAGAGCCTTTTTTAAGCATCTTAAGAGCTTCTGAAGCAGAAGAAGCTCTTGTTATTCTTGGAACAAATCTTAAATTCAAATCAATATATTCACTGAATATTTTTTCAGATAATCTTCCATCCTCTTCAAGAACAAAAGCATCATAAAAACTTGATACAAGTAATATTTCTCTAACTCGAAATTTCATTAAATCATGAAATATGCTAAATTGTGGTTTATAGTCTTGATAAAATTCCATTTTTTGCCTTATACAACTTAATTATAGTTTAGAATATAAGAATATTCAATAATTTATGAATTAATATATTTTGAGGTTGTTTTGGTTATATGATTTCTTTTGGTTTTGTGTTGTAAATTCTTTCATATTCTTTTACAAAATCACTTTTGCCACAAAGGAACATACTGGATAGAGGCATTATTTTTTTTATTTTATAAGATATTTTATTTGCAAGTTCTCTTATATCCCATTGAGCGTGTTCATCATCTCTTAATCTAACAAAATGGTAGATTTCTCTTAAATTCATTTTCATTATAACCATTCTACGGTGAGAATTTGTCAAAATATAGTCTGCTGTTCCATTATATTTTTCTTTTAATTTAAAATATACCTTATTTGTTCTTTCAATTATGTTCATAAATTCTTTTTCCAACCCATTTATCTTTATACTTTCAGGTATGGTATTTCCTAATTTCAAATCATAGTTACCTGAAATAAGTGTTGCCATTCTATGTCTTTTTAATTGAGCAAAATTTGATGCACTAACAATTGCCTGGAAAGTAATGTCCGGAAATTCAAATTCCCTTGAAGGAGAATCAAAAAATTCAATGTTTTTGAAAAGATCTTTGAAAATATTCTCTTTTTCTCTTTTTTTCATATTTTTTATTATATTGTACGCATCATAATAATTTATATGTTCATATATGCTTAAAAAAGATGCAAGTATAGTATTATCTCCATCTGGGGTATAACTGATTATTTCAGGTTCAATATTAACAGGGCTGAGTTTATCTATATTATTGAGTTGAAAGTTGTTTTTAAAAGAAAAGTTTAGATCCTTTTCAAAATCAGAAGGTTCTGGGAAGAGAATGATTGAGGGAGCAATTTTTTTTACAATAGAGTATATTTTTCCCCCCATTTCCTTTAATTCCAATCGCTTACTTAATGTAAATCTTCTTAATAAATGTTCTAAATTTCTTGCATTTATTGTTAAACCCAGCTGTCCTTCCGTAGCCAGAGACAGGATGTACCTTGCATCCTCTTTTGCCCATCCTTCTAAAAGGTTTTTGTTCTTTTTTATTTCAGCTAATTTTTTGTGTTTATTAAAAACATACTCTTTTAAAATGGAAAGAGATTTTTTGTAGAATTCGTTCTGGATATTGATCATATCTTTGAATAATTTGATTGAATCTTTGTCTTGTACTTTAATAGGTGTAATATAATCTCCATCAAGAGTTACATATCTCTGAGATTTTTCAGTATATGTAGCTAAGCGAAAATTTTCTACCTCTTCAATAGCAAGTCTTGATACTCCTATTACATCAAAGTTAAAAACAGCATGTTCAGCTACAGAGTGATGGCCCATCTTGAATATGATAGTTTTATTGGATTTTCTTGCTTTTTCAATATCTTTTTTAGCCTGTTTTCTTAAAGAAGTGACATCTTTTGAGCTTCTACTGATTCTTGCATAAGCAGCGCTGAATGTTTCAGGAGTCAATATTTCCTTTTTATTTTTATTAAGTCTCTCCAAAATTTCTATATCAACATTATACCCAGCAAGTTTTATTTTCAATATGCCTCCAATTTAATAAACACTATTTTAATATGTTTTTTATTGAAATCAATAGAAAAAATTACTCTTTATGAAATTCTGTTATAAATTTTATGATTTTTTGTGCACCTTCATCTATTGAACTATTATTCCATATTTCAATAACATTAAGCTTATTTTCTTCAATTGTTCTTGTATATATTTCTTCTGTTTTTTGCAGATAGTTCATGTCAATTTTTCTGAATTCATTTTGAATTTCTCTTTTTTCATACTCTATTAAGCTTGTTCTTATGAAAAATGTGAGATTGTAAGTTTTTACCCAATATTTATATAAGTTTTCTAGAACATTGTTTTTTTCTTTTATTTGATCTGATATTTCAACTTGAGAAGTGTGCTTTTTCCAAAGTACCCATAGATCAAGAACTGATCCATCACATAATAATATATCCGGAGATGCAATTGATTTTGTATTTTCTTCATTTATTTGATTTGAGAGGAAATAAAACTGACTTATAAAGTTTGATTTTTTATCTTCATCAAAAGGGTTCTTTTGAGATATTTTATCTATTGATTCAACTTTGTATTTAAGTAAAAGTATCTTTTTTACTTCTGTTAATAAAGATGTCTTCCCACATCCTGTTATTCCTGAAAATGATATTTTCATCATTAATGAATTTTAATAAATTAGTTTTATAATGTCAAATTTAATGAATAAAAAAAATAAATGATATATATATCAGTTTCTATATTTATAAAATTAAAACAAAAGGTAAAATTTTGTTGAAAAAAAAGCACATATATGTTAGGTTATTTACAAATATGAAACTTGTTAAACTAGTATGGTATGATTATTGGCTTTAAATGGTGTGAATATAATGCAAGATAAAGATAAGACAAAAGTACAGGTTTTAAATGAATTGCAAGAGCTCAGGAAGCAATTTACTAACTTGAAAAAATCGGAAACTTATTATAAGCAAAAAGCAGAGGAAGGTTGTAAAAAAGATAAAATAATAGAGCCTATTAAGAAAAAAAATGTATCCGAGCAAATGAGGGAACAATTACAAGGAAGTGAGGAAAAATATAGAGCTCTTGTTAATAGTGCTCAGGATATTATATACATACATGATCTTAAGGGTGATCTGCTGATGTGGAATCCTCAAGGTAATAAACTTACTGGATATTCGAATGAAGAGGGTGTAAATATGAATATTTCTGGAATACTTACGCCAGAATCATTAAAAATTGCACAGGAAAAGACTCTTCTTAAAATTAAATATAAAAAACATACACCTCCATACGAACTTTCATTGAAGTGTAAAGATGGAACCATAGTTCCTGTAGAGGTAACAAGTGCACCTATTATTTTAGATGGAAAGGTTGTTGCAATTCAAGGTATTGCAAGAGATATTAGAGATCGTAAAGTTATGGAAGATCGTTTGCGTCAGGCACATAAGATGGAAGCATTAGGACAGCTTGCTGGTGGAATATCCCATGATTTCAACAACATACTTCAGGCTATTCAGGGATATACTGATATTGCCTTAATGAAAATTAATGAGGATGATATTTTATACCAGAATCTAAGTGAAATACGTAAAGCATCTATACGTGCTACTAATTTAACACATCAATTACTTATGTTTAGCAGAAGACAACCAGTTGAAATGGTATGTTTAGATATTAATAAGGTGATCTACAATGTAAGTAAAATGCTTGAATGCCTTATAGTTGAAAACATAACCTTAATTATTGATGCTTGTAAAGATTTGTGGAGAATTAAAGGAGATTTAGGAAGCATAGAGCAGGTTATTACAAATATTGTTGTAAATTCCAGGGATGCCATGTTAAATAAAGGTAAAATTATAATAAAAACTGAGAATGTGATTATAGATGAAGAATATTGTAAGATTTACGAATATGCACGTCCAGGGAAATTTGTATTTCTCTCAATGAAGGATACTGGAGTTGGTATGAATGAGTCTATTGTTGACCATATATTCGAGCCTTTCTTTACTACAAAAGCTCCTGGAAAAGGTACTGGAATGGGGCTTTCTGCAGTATATGGTATTGTTAAGCAGCATAAAGGTTGGATAAATGTCGAAAGTTCGCCTAAAAAAGGGTCTATATTCAAGATATATTTACCTGTAAGTGAATAATGTAATAAATATGCCAGAATTAGGAATAAATGAAATATCAAAAGCAGTTAATGGTAGACTTATTAATGTTAATAATAAAGATTTAAGGTTTATTGATTTTCATTTTGATACAAGATTGATAAATAAGAAGAATTCATTATTTTTTGCTTTAAAAACTGAAAGTAATGATGGGCATAAATTTATCAAAAATTTAAAGAATAAAAAGGGAGTAGGGGCTGTTGTTTCAAAAGATTTTGTATGTAAGGGCTTAAATATCCCTGTAATTAAGGTTGAAGATACATTAAAAGCAGCACATCAATTAGCTTCTTATGTAAGGAGCAAATATAGAAATATAAAATATATTGGGGTTACAGGAAGCGCTGGTAAGACAACCACCAAGGAGTTTATATTTCAGCTACTTTCTTATAAATACAAAGCTTACAGAGCTTTTGAAAATTGGAATAATTGGATAGGACTTCCTTTCTCAATCTTAAAAATGAATGGAGATGAACAGGTTGCTGTATTTGAATTAGCAATGAGTTACCCCGGGATAGGTGAAATTGATCTTCTAACAGAAATTTTAAAGCCTGATGTTGTTATGATTTTGAATGTTTTCCCAGTTCATTTAGAGTTTTTAAAGAATCTTGAAAATATAGCAAAGGCAAAATCAGAAATTCTTAATTATCTTTGTTCAGATGATACAGCTTTTATAACGGGAGATTCTGATCTCATTTTAAAAGAGACACAAAATAAAAATGGAAGAAAATTCTATTTTGGGAAAAAAGAGGGGAATAATATAATTCTTAAAAATATAAAAAGAGAAAAAGATAGAACAAGGGTAACAATAGATTTTTATGGGATTAAAACTGAGTTTGTTTTAAATATTATTAATTTGATACATATTGAAAATCTATTTGCTGCAATAATTGTATCACAATATATGGGTATGAAAAATTATGAGATACAAGAAGCTGTAAAAAAAATAACGCCATTGCTACACAGAGGAGAAATTAAAAAATATAAGGATTTTACTATTATTGATGAAACATACAATTCTAACCCTGAAGCCTTAAAAAAGGCTTTAAATTGGGTTGATAGAGAATATAAGAATAGAAAAATTGCAGTTATTGGAGATATGCTCGAACTGGGTAAAAAAGAGGAGGATTTTCATTTCAGTGTTGGGAAATATTTTTCCACACTGAATTTTGATTTTCTGATTACAGTGGGACAGAGATCATTGAAAATCGCAGAAGGTGCTGTTTCAGGAGGGTTCAACAATAGGAATATAAAGGTTTTGAATTTACCAGAAGAGGCGAGTGAGTTTTTAAAAGAGGTTGTTGCCCCGGGTAGTGTGATTTTATTAAAGGCATCAAGAAACATAAATTTATTTAAAGCAATAGAGAAATTCTGTAAATAGTAAGGGGTCAGGTCTTAACATTTGACATTTAAAAAATGAATAACATGAAAATGTCAAATGTTAAGACCTGACCCCTAAGGAAGAATATTTTAGTATTGATTAATTAGGTCAAAATATGTAGAATTTTAATTCTTATGAAAATTAAAATATTTTTAAGTATACTTTTTCTTTTACTTGTTAATTTGAATATAAACTCAATTGTAGAAAAACCAAGAGTTTATGCGGATAGAACAGAAGTAGATGAGAACATTCTAAGAGCATATGGAAATGTTGAAATAAGATGGGAAGATTACAGGATTTTTGCAGATTATTTAGAATATAATGAAAAAACTAAAGAGGTTATAGCTAAGGGTAGAGTGACAATGGCTTCAAAAGAAACTTCAATAAGTGGTGATAATTTACGATTTAATATAGAAAAAATGAGCGGAGAAATATTTGATGCATATGGTTTAATGCCTCCTTCTATAAAATACACATCAAAAAAATTGGTTCAAACAGATAGAAACACTTTAAAATTTGATAGAATGGAATTTACTTCATGCTCTCAGTTAGTTCCAAGGTGGAAATTAATCTGTAGAAAGGGAAAAATAAAAAAAGAAAAGTATATAGAGATGAAAAGTGGAGTTCTTAAAATAAAAAACATACCTGTTTTTTATTTTCCATATCTCAGGTACCCAATAAAAGGTCGCTCAACAGGTTTTTTATTTCCTCAACTTGGACATTCTTCTGAAAAGGGTTTTTTTATAAGCAATGCCTTTTACCTGGATATAAAATCAAATATTGATCTGACACTTTATTTAGATCGCTATTCAGATTTAGGAACCGGCATAGCGGGAGAGTTTAGATATTTGTTTGAAAAAATGGGTGGAACATTAAAATATTATAGGCTTATATATAATAAAAATATTGAAACCTATGATGAATCAAGACCAGAATCAGGATTTGATTATTATGTAAAAGCAGGACACATTCAATCAATGAAGTTCTTGAATACAAAAATTGTCTTATCAGTAGATAAACAGAGTGATCCAGGTTTTTTAAGAATATTTAATAATGATTTTGAAAGAGTTTTAAGAGCTAATTTCGCAAGTTCAGTTTATATTACATCATCAGTTTCCAATCTTAATTTTTCAGTAAGAGCTTCAACACAGGAAACTTTTTACACATTTAATAATACATCTCGTAAAACTGAATATTTACCTTCATTAAAAGCCAATTTAAACCAGCAGAAACTCTGGAAAATACCAGGTTATTTTACTATAAACACAGCTTTTGAACGTGTTAAAAGAAGCGGTAAGAGTTATGAGGAAGAGCCTGTATATACAAGCGATATTTCATCTCAGAGAATAAAGATTATGCCATCATATACTTTAAATTTGTTTAAATTACCCTGGTTGAGCACAACCATTGATATTAAATCAAATCAAACTATCTATGCAAAGAGTAGAGATTTAGAGACAAAGAAGATCGTAAATAAATCTCTTCATATACAATACAATACTGCAAGTGCAAATGTAAAGGGGCCTATTTTTTATAAAATATACAATTTTTCGAATAATAAAATCAAGCACTTAATCGAACCGCAACTGAATATCAGGTATGTTACAAAATATAATGATGAAGATAGACAAAGGTTGGTAACTGTTGATTATCTGGATTATCCATCTTATTCATATGTTGGTTTTTCTTTAACCTCAAGACTTTTGTATAAATCAATGTTAGAGAATAAGTCCTCTGTAGAGATATTATCTTTTACAATTGCTCAAAAATTCTATTTTGATCCTGGTGAAGCAAATATGTATAGAAAAATTGAAGGTGAATATCCAAAGTTTTCTGAATTAAGTAATCGTATCAGGTTTAGACCTTCTAAATATTTATCTCTGGATGCTTCAATTGTATATAATTACTATATTAATAAATTTTCACGTTTGAATGTTAATTTATCCTATAGTAACAAAGAGAGTTTTTTGAATGGATCAATTGGTTTTAGTTCATATAAAAATCCATATGTTACAGACCCTAATTATGTATTTAATAGAGATGTTATAAGAGGAAATATTGATTTTAATTTGCCCGGGTTTCCTATAAAATTCACCTCAGGTTTGGATTATGATATTACTAACAAAGAATTTAAATATGGTTCAGTAATGGCAATTTTTAATTTTCAATGCATTAATATTACAGCTGAGATGAAAGTATTCTCCTGGGTAGGTAGAACTGAAACTCAATTTAGGTTTGGAGTTACTTTTGGTAATTTAGGTATGGTATCTGATTTTATGGGAGGAAGAGAACGTTAAAATGAATAAAATATTAATAACAGGCTGCTCTGGTTTTCTTGCATCTTATCTAATAAAGATTTTTAAAGAACAAGATGACAATGAGATTTATGGGATTACTGAAATTCCTGATTTTGTTTCAAATGAATTTAAGGTGTTCAATATTGATATAAGAGAAAGAGAAAATGTATTAAAGATTATTGAAGAAATAAGACCTGATATTATATTTCATCTTGCAGCAATAACAAATGTTGGTTTTTCATGGAAAAATCAAAAATTAACCTATGAAGTGAATTTTATTGGAAGTTTAAATATACTTGAGGCAGTAGAAAAATTTTCCTCTTCTGCAAGATTAGTTTTAATGAGTTCTGCTGAGCTTTATGGGAAAAATCAAGGACCAGTAAATGAGAATTCGGAAGTTTCTATACAAAATCCATATTCTTTATCAAAATATTCAATGGAATTATTGGGAGATATTTTTGTGTTATCAAAAAACCTCAACATTATAAAAATAAGATCTTTTAATTTTACAGGTTCTGGTCAGGATAAAAAATTTGTATGTTCTGATTTTGCATATCAAATCGCTCAAATCGAAAAAGGGGAAAAAGATCCTGTTATAAAGGTTGGAAATCTCTCTGTAAAAAGAGATTTTTCTGATGTAAGGGATATAGCGAGATATCTTAGTGTAATTAGCAAAAAAGGTGAAACAGGTAAGGTATATAATTTGTGTTCCGGTCATTCTTATTCTATAGAAGAGATACTTGAGATTTTACTCGAATTTTCAGTAAAGAAGATCAAGATTATTGTTGATAAAAATAAGTTCAGACCCTCTGATATTCCAGTTCTTTCAGCTGATTGCACATTATTAAGAGAAAAATTTGATTTATACCCTGATATTAGAATAGAAGAAACTCTTCTTGATCTTTTAAATTATTGGAGAAGGAGTGGAACCTGACCCCTTAAGAATTCATATTGTAACAGATAAATTTAATACAGGTGGGGGTATTGAACATATTTATCAGATTTCAAAAGGTATAAAAAATGTAAATTTTGGAATATTTGCAGAAAATGGCAATGCAAAAGATAAATTTAAGGGCTTGGATAATATAAAAGTTTATGATAAGGGATTTAGCCCTGAATATGTACTTGAAAAAAGACCTGATATAGTTCATATCCATCATTTAAGACCATTGCTCTCTTTTTTTAAAAATCCTTTTGCAAAATATAACATTCCAATCATCTTTACTGCTCATGGGTTACACATCCATAAGTATGAATTTTCAAAAAGTCTGGAAAAAAGGCTTAAATATTTTTTAAGGTTTAATCTTGAAAAGAATGTTTTAAAAAAGATAGATAGAGTAATTGCAGTTTCAAAAGAGGATACTATATTTCTTCAGAATAAGTACAAATTGAAAAATGTTACTTATTTGACAAATGGAATTGATTTTTCAAGAATTAATATTTCCAATAAATCTAAGATTGATTTAAGAAAAGATATGAATCTTTGTGTGGACCATTTTTTATTTGTAACAGTTGCAAGATTTGATTTTCAAAAGGGATATGATGTTTTGATCAGAGCAATATATCTTTTGAAAGATTTTATTAAAAATAGAAAAGTTAAGTTTATTTTTGTTGGAAAAGGTGATAAATTTGAAGAAATGAAGAAATTATCAGAAAAATTGTCAGTTTCCGAATATATCTATTTCTTTGGAGAGAGAAAAGATGTTTATAATATAATAAAATGCAGTGATTGCTTTATTCTACCTTCAAGATGGGAGGGTCTGCCAATTGTTTTAATAGAGACCGGGTTTTTAAAGGTGCCAGTAATTGCATCAAATACTTATGGTAATAGAGAGATTATAAGAAAAAAAAATGGATTTCTCTTTAAAAATCAAAACATAGAAGATCTAAGTGAAAATATCAAAAAAATCATTGAACATAAGAATTGTTTGGATGAATATTCAGAAAATTTATTCCAGGAAGTAAAAAAAAATTATAGCATTGAAAATATGATTTCAGGAATTAAACAGATATATTTTTCTTATAAAAAGTATTAAACCCAAGAGCTCAGAATTAGTAAAGCCCTATATTTTTTAAGTATATTGTTCCCTGTGTTCCTGAAAATGCGTTTGCATTATTTATTGAAAAGAATATTGAGCTTATATTATTGAGTTCAGGTGCTGCTTTATTTCCAAAAATCACATAGAATTTTTTAAATGGGATTCGGATTTTTTTCCACTCTTTATCAGAAAGAAATGAGTGCCTATACCATGTTTCAGAGCTCTTTGTTTTGATTCTGAACTCAATCCAGAATCTCATTTTCTTATTTGATCTGGTTTCAAATAGGAATCCTTTAAATCTTGAAAAATCGAGTCTATTTCTATTTGATATTACAGACCAGAAATCTTTTTTTTCTCTTTCTTTTTGTAAATTAAATTTAAAGGTTGTAATTAGTTCATCTTCTGTGTTTCTATTGTAAGCGACGTCACCTGTCGAAAATTCATTGTTTTCTGCTTTAAAGAATCCCTCTCTATAAACCAATGATTTTTTTAAATTAGTTTCAATCTTTTCTTGAAACCTTTTTCTATATCCAACAAAGAATGGATTTGTGAAGATCCATGGAATTTTATTAAATTTATTATTAGTTACAAATATTTCTGATCTATAAACACCTGGTTTTTCAACAGGGATTTCTAATCTATGTTTTAAGTTGTTCTGAATTTTTTTATATATTTTCCCATCTCTTTTTACAATTATATTTGTTTCAAAATTAAATGGCAATTTAATGATCATTTTACCATGTATTGAGTTTGTACTGCTTCCCATTTCAATTCTTTCTCTATTTGAAGTTATAAAATATGTTTCAAATCCATTTGCAGGAGCAATCGATTCTATAACATTGAAAAAAGCTCCTCTTTTTAAAGAAGATATGATTATTGATGCTGATTTGTATGGGTCTTTTTCTATTTCTTTGTCTATTTTTACATAAATGTTAAAGATCTTAAACATTGCTTTATAGGATGGAAAATTAAGTTGGAAATTTTTGGATATTGGTAATTTAGCATGGCAATCAAGTGCATAAATACCATAATATTTTCCTGTTGAACACAGGGAATCAAGTTTCCTGATGTTTTCTTCTGGGTATTGGATTGTTTTCATAAGTGCATAACTTGAATTAAATGTATATTGAAGCGGAAATAAAAGTAAATTAAGGATGCTTGTTTTTCTTGCACTACTGTAAGAGTTTAAAACCTCAATCCCTGTAAAGTCTTTAATATCCCAGTCTGTCCATGGTATTTTATCGTCAAATGGATGAGAGATAAAACATACGCCATCATCATCTATAACTTCGTTTATGGATTGCTGTGGTTCCGGGGGGAAGATATATTCCGGTATTTTGTATCCTATTGCAGCTAAATGTCCTGAGTTAAGTGAAAATTCAGAGCCTCCAATAAGAAGTACATTATTTAACCAGGAAGTGGATTTTGAGGATTTAATATTTGGTTCTCCATGATCTGTTAATATTACAAAATCGAGTTTTAGCTGAGAAGCAGCTTTTGTTATATCATCTATAGTACCTTTTCCATCAGAAAAGATTGAATGCATGTGATAAGTGCCTTTTTTATAAAATGATTGTAAGGGGTTAATGTTTATCTCTTTGTGATATAGGAAAATGGGAAAAATTGTAAGAATTGTTATAATTATCAAACAGATAAAGATATATTTTATTATTTTTTTATATTTTTTCATTTTTTGTTTCCTCTTAAAAATGTTACATTATAACAATACATAGCAAAAAAGACAAGAATTATATCTTGTGTTTATTGACATAATTTTAGTAATTTTTTATTATATAACAAATGATTAGAAAAGGAGGAATCTAATGAAGAAATATGATGTGATTATAATTGGTGGTGGACCTTCAGCAATAATATCTGGTGTCACTGGTATCAAACAAAGCAAGGGTAAAAGTTTTTTAATGATCAAAGAAGATGAAAAAGGCTTGGTCCCCTGTGGAATACCTTACATATTTTATGATCTTGGGGATGTATCAAAAAATGAAATGGGGCCAAAGCCCTTTGTGAATGCTGGTGGCGAAGTTTTGATTGACCATGTTAATAATGTAGATACGAAAAACAAAAAGATAGAAACTGATAAAGGTGACACTTATGAATATGAGAAACTTGTATTTGCAACCGGTTCTGTTCCAATTGAACCAAAATTTATACAGGGATATGATCTCGAGGGTGTAGAGTATATTAAAAAGAGATATGACTATATTAAGGATTTAAAAGTTAAAACTGATAATGCTAAAAAGATTATCATAATTGGTGGTGGGTTTATTGGTTGTGAATTTGCTGACCAGTTAGTAAAATTCAAAGATAAAGAAATATCCATTGTTGAAATGCAAGAACACTGTTTATACCAGGCTTTTTCACCTGATATTGCACAACAAACGGATGAAGTCCTGGAACATGCTGGTATTAAAGTATATACAAATTCAAAAGTTAAAAAGATTATTGGTAAAAATGGAAAAGCAACTGGAGTAGAACTTGATAATGGTTCAATTTTTGATGCAGATCTTGTAATATGCTCAATAGGATATATACCAAATACAAAACTTGCTAAAGAATCAGGAATTAATATTAATAAAAATGGCGCTATTGCTGTTGATAATTATCTAAGAACAAGTGAAAAGGATGTTTTTGCTGTAGGTGATTGTGCTGGAACAATAGGTTTTATAACTGGTAGGACTGATAATGTTATGCTAGCTTCAACTGCAACAGCAGAAGCAAGAGTTCTTGGATATAACCTGTTTAATATAAAACTTTTAAGAAATTTTGGTGGAGTATTATCAGTTTTTTCAACTGAATTAAATGGAAAAGCCTTTGCCTCAACTGGAGCTATTGAACAAACTGCTAAACAAGCAAATATATCTTATGTGGTCGGAGAATTTCAAGCTGTTGACCGTCATCCAGCAGCCATAAAAGATAGCTCAAAACTTTTTGTAAGACTAATTGTTTCACCAGGAGATGGATCAATTATAGGAGGAGAATTGGTTGGCGGTAAATCAATTGGAGAAATGATCAATATAATCAGTCTGGCTATTCAAAAATCTGTAACAGTGTATGAACTTATATCCTTTCAGGTTGGTACTCATCCTCTACTTACAACATCACCTACACAATATGTATTAATAAAAGCAGCAGAGAATGCTATTGCAAATATAGAAACAAGCAGGAACTAAAAAAATCATATCATATTAAATGAGTCATAATATTGCTCAAATCAAGAGAGTTACATGGGTCGGTATCGTTGTTAATTTAGGTCTGGTAATTGTAAAATTCATTGTTGGGTTTTTGGGTGCCAGTCAGGCAGTTATTGCAGATGCTGTTCACAGCTTGTCTGATATGTTTACTGATTTTGCGGTTATTTTAGGGGTAAAATTTTGGTCTGCTCCACCTGATGAAGATCATCCTTATGGGCATCAAAGGATTGAAGCATTAATCACTATTGTAATTGGTCTTGCCATTGCAATTGTTGCGCTTGGCTTAGCATATAAATCTCTTTTTACCATAAGTGCAATTAATATAAAACAAACAGGCTGGATAGCTATTTTAGGTCCAGCTCTTTCTATTGTATTTAAAGAAATTATGTATCGTTGGACTATAATTGTTGGTAAGCAGGCAAAATCTAAAGCAGTTATTGCAAATGCATGGCATCATCGATCAGATGCTTTAAGCTCAGTACCTGTATTGATAGCTGTTGCAGCATCTGCACTTAATCCGAACTGGGCTTTTATAGACCGCATTGGTGCATTTATAGTATCGATTTTTATTTTAAAAGTTTCATGGGATATAATTAGCCCATCAATATCAGAGCTCGCTGATCGCGGAGCTTCAATAAAAGATCGTGAATTTATAAAGAAGATAGCAATCGGTGTAAATGGGGTAAAAGATGTGCATGCCATACGCACACGTAAATTTGGTGAAAATTTATATGTAGATCTTCATATTTTAGTTGATCCAGAAATCTCTGTTCGTTCAGGACATAATATTTCTGAACAAGTTAAAAAAGAGCTACTTATAAATGGTCCAGAAATATTAGATGTTGTTGTGCATCTAGAACCATTTAATTGAGTTATCAAAAATGAATAATGGAGTAGGGTATTGTCTAATGTTGAGATCTGTACCCAAACCTTTTCTCTTTATTATTTTGTTTTTACCGGTACTTCTGATTGTTTTGTCGTGGCAATGATTATTATGCCGAGGATGACTATTAACATTCCACCGGTCTTTAAAACTGAAGGTATATATCCGAAAGAGATCAGGTCAAGTATTGTTACCAGCAGTGCATTGCTTCCGGCTATTGCAATTGCAGGACCGGCCGGGCCTTTTGTTACAGCAAGTTTTAATGTCAGCATTCCGAGCCCGAGGATAAACCCGGTTACAAATGATATTAAGATGCTCCCGAAATTCTCCAGACCGCTTAAGCCTCTTCCGGTCAGAAAGCTTATCCCAACTGAGAGAACTCCGAAAACTCCGGCGGAACGCCACAGGATCACAGACATTTTAATAGAATTTGCACCTTTCTCGCCGGAATATTTTAGCAAAAAATTTGTTGCCCCGAACAGGAACATGGTTGTTATCCCAAAGAAAATTCCTTTGAAGCTGGCAATGGAGTTACTCCCGGATGCGATCAAACTGATCCCTGCTATGATTATGATCATCCCCCACAGTTGGAAATTGTTCAGTTTTTCACGGAGAAGAATCAAGGCTAAAAGGGCGACAAGCATTGAGTTGGCAGAAGTTATTGAGACGATCGGCCCTTTGGCAAAGGGGTCGGTAATAAAACCTATTTTTAAGGTCAGCATACCGAGGGCAAGTGTTATGCCTGAGATAATCCCGAAAACTGAAAAGTTTTTGCCCGGGTTTTTTTGATTATTTTTTTTGTACGGTTTAAATAGGGCAGGAGCTATCACCCCGAGGACCCCCATCCCGACACACAGTAGCATTATAGATGAGACGGATGAGTTGACATTTTTCCCTGTGAGTTCTCCGATATAACCAAGGATGAAATTTGTCATCCCGAAAAGTATAAAAGTAGCAAAAGCATAAAACATCCACGAATTTTTTAGTCTTATTAACATAGTTAATCCCGTTTTTCAGTTCGAAAAATACAATTGTATCATATAAAACTGTTTTTTATTAAATCCGGAGCACGAAGAATAAAATTAAGTTCAAAATCCAAATGAGGAATACTAAGTATAAGTTTGAGTATAAGTTTGAGATTTAGTTTTTTACTTATAACTTGTCAAGTCCTTCTCTATGACAGTTTTTCATTCATCTATTGACAACTAACAATAATTCCACTAATATTTCAAAATGAAAGTTTATAGATTTTTATTATTCTATCTTTTAAGCATTTCATTATTTGGTATAGATAATATAAAAATAAATAGATCTGTTTCTCTGGATCTGGATTTATTGATGCGGGGGTACTCAATAAATGATCAGAGGATTTATTGGAGTGGCCTTGAATTCACATTTGGCAGTGAGGCTGAAATAAATGCTGTTTTTTATTAATTTTAAACCCTGGATTTTTTCTATAGATATTGCTGTTGTAAACGGCGAGGAGAACAGAGATACCAATTCCGGTAAAGCGGGAATTGGTAGAATAGGGATTGAGTTAAAAAAATTTAAACTAGGTTTTTCTATAAAAGAGCATGACGGATTAGGATCGGAATGGCAAAAAATCTACAAAAGCCATACGGGGTTTGACTTTTGGATTGGTCTTTCACCATTCGAATTGTCAGGAGAGTTTATTTGGGATGAATACGGGTTTAAAAGGGAATTTGACGAAAATGTGATATTTTGGCCCAGCAGTATATATTACAGAGAACTTTTTTATCAATATGGAACTCCTATAGAGGGTAAAGGCGGTTATATTAACTTAAAAATAAATTTAAAAAAAGTATTACTGAATTTGAATTACGGTGAATATCATCCCCAAGAGATTGGGAATATATATCACGACAATGTTATAAAGAGGTTTATACTAAAAACTTGCTGGTATCCAATTAGTGATTTTTCTGTTTTTTTTAGTGTGGTACTGGAAAGTGAGAAAGAGGAAAAGAGTTGGAGTCAGGGAGCAAAAAGTATTGCCGGATTGTTCGGGATTCAATTTGAACTTTAGTAATTTACCCTATTTTTTATATTCGGTAAACCTGTGTCATTTGGCGTGCTGCTATAAAAATAAACACAACTTCTATAAAACAAAAATTTGGTTGTTATTATTTTAGTATTCATTTAATGTGAATTTTGAGATTTTATTTTTTGCAATCTTTTTTATGGATATGTTCATCATTTTTTATAAATCTATTGACAATGAACAATAATTCCCCTAAATTGATACTTCCAGTACCAATAGATCTATAATTTTTAAAATGATCGGATCTGGAAGTGATTTTGGTGTAAGACACAATATAAATTCCTTCATAAAAGTTTTTAAATCTACCAAGCCCATACCTGAAGATGCGGTCCCAATTTTGTTCACTTTTAATTCTTAAATGACATTCTTATAAAAAGATGATAAAATTCATAGAGAGGTTAAAATGGTAAAGAAATTATTTTATTATGCCCTTGGATTAATTTTTATTCTTTGCATTATTTCTTTGGATCTTTCGGCCACTTACTCCATTGTTGCGTACGATAAAGGAAACGGCCAGATAGGGGTTGCAGTCCAGTCACATTGGTTTTCTGTTGGCTCATTGGTATTATGGGCTGAATCAGGAGTTGGAGCAGTAGCGACACAATCGTTTGTGGAACCTTCCTATGGACCCCTTGGATTGGAATTGATGCGAACAGGAAAATCAGCTCAGCTGGCTTTGAAAGGTTTGTTGGCTTCTGACCCCCATGCTGATGTTCGTCAGGTAGCTATGGTAGATATCAGGTGTAATGTTGCAGTTCATACTGGGAAGATGTGCATTTCCGAAGCTGGCCATTGCTCGAAAAAGTATTCTGGAGGTGCATTCACCTGTCAGGCCAATATGATGGAAAAAAATACTGTTTGGAAAGCCATGCAAAAGGCATATGAAAATACAAAGGGAGAACTGGTGGACAGGCTACTGGCAGCTCTGGAAGCAGCAGAAGCCGAAGGAGGGGATATCAGAGGGAAGCAGTCTGCTGCAATACTGGTGGTTAGAGTCAAACCCAGTGGTTCTCCATGGAATGACAGAATATATGACCTTCGGGTAGATGACCATATGAGTCCTTTGAAAGAGTTGAGGCGTTTAGTAACTGTGGCAAAGGCTTATAATCATATGAATAGAGGGGATGGTTATTTGACTGTAAACAAAACCGAAGATGCGCTGAGAGAGTATTCCACAGCCATGAAGATATATCCTGGTAACCCGGAGATGATGTTCTGGCCGGCTGTTACAATGGCATCTTCAGGTAAAGTAGAACAGAGCGTACCCCTTTTTAAAAAGGTATTCATACAGGATAGGAGATGGGCGGAATTACTGAAACGCCTCCCTGCTGTGGGGCAGTTCCCCAAAGACAAAGCATTGATGAAAAGAATCCTATCATTAGTACCGAATAAAAAGAGGTAGTTTTTTTATGATGGAATAATGGAACTAATTATCGTTAAAGCTGCCCCGGCTGGAGTTTACATTGCATTCAGCATTGCTCTTTATATCTGGCATGTGGCCACATCGATACTTGGTGTTTTCATTGCCGACTATTTCAATATCAGTGATTTCAATCCTGACATAAAAAATGATTTAAAAAAAATGAGCATATGCTCTTTTATAGCATTATCTATATTTCTTTCAGCACTCTATATTGCTCAACACCCATGGATATTTCCAATTTATGTTTTATTATTCTTTTTTTCTCTAAAAATTGCCTATCTGGATTCAAACCAGGGTTTTTTGTTTACTATACTTGGGATCAATATGGCGGGAATGGTTGGTTTTATTTCCATTGTTAAATGGATAAATTTGAAAGGCATGTTTTTTCTATACCTGATTTTCTTTATTGCTTTTTTAATTCTATATCAAAAAAATCAAAGAATAGTTAAAGAAAACAAAGAAATAGAGAGAATAAGAGAACATAATATCCGTAACATAGTCAAGCTTAACCCGAATTTCACCACATTTTGCTATCAATGTGTATTTTACAGTCAGGACATAAAGCGTTGTCAATTAAAAATCGATGGAAAAGAGGTCAATGAAATCATAATTAATCAAAGAACCTATTGCACCTCATTTAAACAAAATCCCACAAACAATCTACGGACTAAATATTAAAATCCATTTTGATTAAGTATAATGTCTAATGTTGAGACCTGTACTCAAGCCTCTTAAAAAATGTTAAACAACATCAAACCTTAGAAAGTAAAACCAAAGCTATTGCTCCTTCCCATATAGGGATCTTCCTCATCATAGTAGATCCCGTCTCCCAGGCTCAGGTTTCCGGCCAGCCGAAG
>JAUWQW010000012.1 GCA_030610885.1 Candidatus Aminicenantota bacterium
CAGCATAAATAACCTCCTGACTTGTTGATCTGTCTTCATTCGAACTCCTTTTATTTTGAAGTCCAAATAGTCTAACAGACTTTTTACAAATCGGGAATTCTAATTGTCGCTGAACGGGAATTCTAATTGTCGTTCATCAAATATCCTCGTTATCAAACTTTACTCTGTTTAAATCTTTTTCAATATTTATAATAAGTTTAATATCAGGCTTATTTAATTTCTTGAACGAATTTTTTAGGTCTTTTATAGATATTTCAATTATCATTGATATATTACTTTCAAAATATTTTATTTTTTGTCTATGCTCTGTAAATAACATTAACTTTTTAATAATATCACTTGCACGTTTACTGCTTTTTTCAATTTTTTTATATCTATTGTAATGTTGGTCACCAGGTGTACATTTTATTAGACCCATTTGAGCATTTCCTATTATTATACTTAGTATATTGTTAAATTCATGTGAAATTCCAGCAGATAAGATCCCAATTGCTTCCATTTTTCTTGATTCAATTAATTTTTTATTCTTCTCAACTATTTCTTTAGATTTTTCCTGTATGTCATTTTCAAGTTTTTTTCTGTATTCCCTTAAATCCGAATCTCTCTTTTTTCTATCAATTGCTTGCGCAAGGTTTCTTGAAACATAAGCAATTAATTCAACATCTTCCTTTGTATATTTAATCTCCTTATTATAGGTTTGAACAACAAGTACACCATGAATTTTATTATGATATTCAAGAGGCGCACCTATCCATTCAAAGGAATCCGTACCAATAAGATCTACTTCTCCTTTTTCTATAAGTTCTTTATGTCTTTTCCTATCTATTAGTTCTGTGGTCCTTTTCCTTCTAATATAATCTGTTAATCCTCCTTTTAATGATATAGGTCTGTTTATTGGGTCTTTATCATGCTCATCTTTATAATAGGGAAGCAGATACATATAGTTTCCTTCATACATAGCAAGGTAGAAGTTATTCGCTTTTTCCTTGTCCATCAACTTTATTAATTCTTTATGAGAGGTTTTCACTAATTCCATAATAGGTTTATTGCTAAGGCTGACTTTGAATATATTAATCAGTGCATGTTGGAGTTTGGAATTTTCGATTATTTTATCTTTATTTACCATATTTTAATTTTATAAAATAATTTATATTAAGTAAATAGGTTTTATACAAAATTTGAAATTGTAATGGATTTAACTTATAATTTTGTTTCTTAATTGAATTGAGGTTTTTTGAATTGAAATTATCAAATAGAAAATTCATAGGTATTTTAATCTTTGCTTTATTAACTTTTCAATACTGTTCTTCTTTTAGATATGATGTAACTCCTGATACAGAAGATTTTCAATATAGTAGAGTAAAGATGAAAGTGTATTATAAAAATGGAAAGAACAAACAGAGCGGAAAAGTATTACTGAAATATGATGATAATAGAACAAAAATGTTATTCTTATCACCTTTCAATCAAGTTTTACTTGAATTAATTATGAGTGGAGAGAATCTTTTGTTAATTAATTCTAAGAGTAAAAAGTATTGGAAAGGAGATTTTAAATCTTTTTTGAAAATTGTGTGGAATATAGATCTGGAATTTGAACAATTGAAACTATTATTATTAGAAGGGATTGAACCCAAAAATATAGGTGATGAGCATTTAAAATTCAATATTGAAAAAAACAAAGATTCAGCAAAACCTAAAATTATTAAAATCACAAATGAAGATATTTTTATAAAGTTAAAAGTTATAAGTAAAAAGGTCAGGAAAGGGAAATTAAATTTTAATAAAGATTTATCAAACCTGCAGAAAAGTGATATTAATGATGTGTTAAGAAATGATTGAATTAAAATCTTTTGCAAAGATTAACCTGGGGCTAGAGATATATGGAAAAAGAGAAGATGGATATCATAATCTCAGGACAATTTTTCAGACTATAAATATTTTTGATACAATAAAAATAAAATATAAGAATTGTGAAGGAATTAATTTAAATGGCACAGATCCATCAATTGGATGGAAAGAGGATAATTCAATTTTTAAGGCTTTTAAAATAGTTAAAAGAAATTATGGTTTAAAATGTGGTTTTGAAATATTTGTAGAAAAGAAAATCCCACCAGGCTCAGGGCTTGGGGGAGGTAGTAGTAATGCAGCGGTTTTTCTTCTATTTTTAAATGAATATTTTAAGCTTGATTTATCTTTAAAAGATTTGATTAAAATTGGTAAAGAGATTGGAGCTGATGTGCCATTTTTTTTGGTTGGAGGGACTATTCTTGCTGAAGGGATTGGAGAAGAGCTTTTTTTATTGGATGATATTGAAGAAAGATTTATCGGGGTTGTTATTCCTGATATAAAAGTCTCTACCAGTTCAATTTTTTCTAAGTTTAGCTTGACATCTACTCAGTTTGAAAGTAAAATTAATATCTTTTGCAAATCAGAAAACTTTGCTGTATTGGAGAATAATCTTGAAAAAGTTACATTTCGATTATTTCCAGAAATAAAGAGAATAAAGAATAAGATGTTAAGTTTAGGATGTGAATTTGTTTTGATGAGTGGATCAGGTAGTTCTGTTTATTGTTTGCTAAATGATAAGAATATTTCTGATTTAAAAAGGGAATTTCCCAATATGATTATTACTAAGAATATTAGTAGAGATTATTATTTAAAAAATATTGGGGCGTGGCCAAGCGGTAAGGCACCGGTTTTTGGAGCCGGTATTCGGAGGTTCGAATCCTCCCGCCCCAGAGGTTTGAAATGAAGGATAATAAATACTTAATTTTTGCTGGTTCATCGAATTTAAAGCTGGCTTCAGATATTGTTAAATATTTAGGGAAGGAGCTAGGTGAATGCAGTCTTGGGACCTTTTCAGATGGAGAGATAAGGTTTCAAAGCTGGGAAAATGTGCGTGGTGCAGATGTTTTTATAATTCAATCTCTTTCTGAGGATATCAATTTTCATATAATGGAGTTATTATTAATGGCAGATGCATTTAAAAGGGCTTCTGCAAGACGAATAACTGCTGTGATCCCTTATTATGCTTATGCAAGGCAAGATAGAAAAGATAGGCCTCGTGTTCCGATTTCAGCAAGACTTTTAGCAGATCTTTTAGAAACAGCAGGCTTTTCTAGAATACTTACTATTGATCTGCATGCAAACCAAATTCAGGGATTTTTTAATGTTCCGGTTGATAATTTAATGGCCCTTCCAATATTTGTCTCATATTTTAAGAAATTAAGTTTGAAAGATTTGGTTATTGTTTCTCCTGATGCAGGAGGAGTTGAAAGAGCAAGAATGTTTTCAAAAAAGATTCATGCAGGTCTTGCAATAGGGGATAAAAGAAGAAAAAAAACAAATGTTGCAGAAATCATGCATATAATAGGTGATGTGAAAGATAGGGATGTAATTATTGTTGATGATATTATTGATACTGCAGGAACTTTATACGAAACAATAAAAGCTCTAAAGAAAAATGGAGCAAAAAGTATCTATGCTCTTTGCACACATGGCATTTTTTCTGGTAGAGCTATTGAAAGAATTGAAAGCTCTCCTGTTAAAAAAATATTTATTTCTGATACTATCCCATTAAAGAATGATAAATTGAAATGTAAAAAAATAGAGGTTTTGTCAATTTCAAAGTTATTTGCTAAAGCTATTGATAGTATACATAATGAGACTTCAGTGTCAAAACTGTTTTTATAAGAGAGGTGAAAAATGAAAGGCATTATAAAGATTAATGCAAAATCAAGAGAAGAAGTTGGGAAAAAAATTGCTAAAAAAATTAGAAAAGAGGGTGAAATACCAGCAATTATTTATGGTGGCGGTATTGAATCAATACCAATAACAATGAAATTGGATGATATTAAGGAAATATTAAAATCTAAAAAAGGTGAGAACACAATTCTTAAGATTACCAGGGATAAAAAAATCGTTGATGCAATGCTTAAGGATCTTCAATATGATTACTTATCTGATAACATAATTCATGCAGATTTTATTAGAATAAACATGGAGAAACTAATTGAAGTAGATATACCTATTGTTATTAAGGGTGAATCAATTGGAGTAAATGTGGAAGGAGGAATTTTTGATTTTGTCACAAGAGAATTAAGAATCAGGAGCCTTCCTGCTGATATTCCAAAAGAAATTGAAGTTGACATTAGTGATCTTCATATTGGTCATTCAATAAAGGTTGGAAATATAAAGGTTGGTGAAGGAATAGCGTTATTTAGTGATCCTGATACTGTTATTTGCTCTGTTTCTACAAAGGTAGCGGAAAAGGAAGAAGTTGTCGAGGAAGAAGTAGAAGAGGTTGTTGAAGAAGAGGTTGCTGGAGAGGAGGCTGGGAAAGAAGAAGGAAAAGAAATTAAAAAAGAAGAAAAAAAATGGGAATAGAATAAATTTAATATGAAGATAAATATCTCTTATAAGGGATCTAAAGACTTCTTGCTCCTTTAAAGGGGCTAGTAACCATAAGGAGGTACTATGAAAAGAAAGTACGAAATTGGATTTTTATTAAATCCTGAATCATCAGATGAAGAAGTAAAAAAAATCATGGATTCTGTTATTGGAATTATTGAAAATGCTAAAGGTAAAGTTGAGAACATTGACGAATGGGGAAGAAGAAAATTGGCATATCCTATTCAAAAACATAATGAAGGTATTTATACTTTTATTAATACTGAAGTAGAAGGCAAGGCAATGGCTGAAGTTGAGAGACGATTAAAACTAAGTGAGCGAGTCATAAGATTTATTGTTTTTAGGCTTGATGATAAGCTCAAAAAAGCTAATAGGTTAACAAAAAAATGGCATAAATCAGAAAAGATCGCGAAAAAAACTAAAGAGGTTATAGAAGAGACTGACTTAGATGAAAAATTTCTTGATAAAAAGGGGGATGAAAATGAAGAATTATAGGGGTTCTACAGACAGTAAGCAGAATAAAAAATATTATTTTAATAAAAAAAAATATTGCCTGTTTTGTAAAGATAAAGTAAAATTAATTGACTATAAAAATTATAGAATTTTGCAAAAATTCACATTAGAAACAGGAAAGATTATGCCTGGAAGAGTAAGCGGTGTATGTGGTTATCACCAGAAGCAATTAACTAAAGCAATAAAGAGAGCAAGACATATGGCATTGTTAAAGTTTGTAGAACCTAAGAGGGATTAAAATGAAAGTTATATTAAATTCAGATATTGAACATTTAGGAAATGTTGGTGATATTATTGAAGTAAAGTCAGGGTATGCAAGAAATTATTTGTTTCCAAAGAAATTGGCACTTTGTTTAAGTAAACACAATTTGGATATTACAAAAATTAAAAAAAGTAAGATCCAGAAAAAATTGGAACTTGAGAAGATGTCTGCAATTGAGCAAAAGCAGAAACTTGAAGAGATTAAACTTACATTTGAAAAGAAATCGGGCGAGAAAGGTATTCTTTTTGGTTCAGTCGGAGTTTCAGATATTGAAAAGAAGCTAAAAGATATAGGAATTGATGTTGATAGGAAAAGATATCACATGGAAGAGCCTATTAAAAAAGTTGGTAATTATACGTGTAAATTAAGATTATTCGATGGTATTGAAGCAGAGCTAAAGATAGAGGTAAAGGCTGAAGGAGAAGAAGAATTGGATAAAAAGTGAATACAACTTCTGATTTCAATTTAGTACTACCAAGTGATGAATTTGCTGAAAGGGCTTTATTAGGCTCTATGCTAATTGATAATAGATACACAAATGAAGTTTTTTCTGATCTTAGTTCTGAGGATTTTTATAGTGCTTCCAACAAGAAAATTGCATCTGCAATATCCTATTTAGTTAATAAGGGAAAACATATAGATATTATAACTATTTCAGAATATCTAAAAAAAAAGAAAGAATTAAAATTTGTAGGAGGTTATGATTATATAAATTCCTTGACTGATGGAATACCTCAAAACCTGAATATCTCGGAATATATAAAAATAGTTAAGGATCGTTCTTCATTGAGAAAAATAATTATAACTTCAATGGGGGTTATTCAAAAGGGTGTAGAAAACAAAACAGAAACCGAAAATATTTTAAATGAACTTCAGGAAGATATAATAAAAATTTCTGAAAGTAGTATAAAGAGGGGGTTCTTATCTTCTGGCGAGTTGATTCAAGGAACATTAGATGAGGTTGAAAGCATTCAGAAGATAGGAGAAAGTGAGGGACTAAAAACTGGTTTTTCCGAACTGGATAACATTACTTCTGGCTTTCAAAAGGGGGAACTGATTGTTATTGCTGCCAGACCTTCTATGGGAAAAACTGCTCTTGCATTAAATATTGCTTCGAAAATGGCTACTGACACTGGAAAATCAGTTGGTTTTTTTTCAATAGAGATGTCCAAAATTCAAATTATGATGAGATTACTTGCTCTTGAAACAAAAATCAGTATTAGTGCTTTAAGAACAGGTAAACCCCATCTAAATCAAAAAGAGTGGAATGATCTTGAACTAGCAGCCAGCCAGCTAAAAAAAGCAAACCTTTTTATTGATGATTCTGCCTCTCTTTCAATTATTGAAATGAAAACAAAAGCAAGAAGATTAAAAAATGAGAGAAATTTGGATATTATTTTTGTAGATTACCTTCAATTAATGAAAGTAACGGGTGATTTGATAAGGAGAAATGATTCAAGAGCACAAGAGGTAGCTATGATAACAGCATCTCTGAAAGAGATGGCAAAAGAGCTTGAGATTCCTGTTGTTGCTCTTGCTCAACTAAATAGAGGCCCTGAGCAAAGAGGAACTAGAAGGGAAGGTGGAATGAAATACCAGCTCTCTGATTTAAAAGAGAGTGGAGCTATTGAACAAGATGCAGATGTGGTTATGTTCCTTCATAGAGATGAGCAGAATGATAAAGACACTGAACGAAAAGGAGAGGCTGATTTAATTATTGCAATACAGAGAAACGGACCAACAGGTAGAATAGTTTTAGCATTTATTGATAAATGTACAAAATTTGTTAATATTGATTTCAGGGATAAAGATTATCTATGATAAGATTTAAAAGATCACTTGAGTCATTTGCTTCCAATGTTGGTGAAATTATTGTTCTTATGTTTAAATCTTTTTTTTTTATATTTCAAAAACCTTTCAATTTAAGGCGAATAGTTAATCATATATATATTGATGGTGTAAAATCTATGCCGGTTGTTTTATTAACAGCTGTTTTCACAGGAGGTGTTCTTACTTTACAGAGTTTTTTCGCTTTAAATAGGTTAGGGTATGAAGTTTTTACTGGATCACTCGTTGGAGTTTCTTTAACAAAAGAATTAATCCCTGTTTTAACTGGTTTAATGATTTCAGGAAGAGTGGGTGCTTCGTATAGCGCAGAAATTGGGACAATGAAGGTTTCTGAGCAGATTGATGCACTTTTTACTTTTGGTGTGAATCCAATAAAGTATCTGATTAGCCCTAGAGTAGTTGCACTTATGATCATGCTTCCTATGCTAACTTTGTTTGGTGATTTTATTGGTATTTTTAGTGGAAGAATAGTTGCAGATGTTGTATGCAGACAAAATCCTGTATTATTTGAACATCAGTTGCTTGCTAGCCTTGAATTCTGGGATGTGGTTTCAGGTTTGATAAAATCCGTTTTTTTTGGCCTTACAATCGCTGTTATTGGTAGTTATTTTGGTCTTAAAACAGAGGGCGGAGCAGAAGGAGTTGGAAGATCAACAACTATGGCAGTTGTTGTTGCTTCAATTATAATTCTGGTTTCTGATTTCTTCTGGAGTAAGATATTACCTTTTACTTTAAGATGATTGAATTAAAAAATGTATCCAAATCTTTTGGAAGTAATAGTGTGTTAAAATCCTTGAACCTTAAAGTATGTAAAGGTGAAAACATTACAATTATTGGACAGAGTGGAAGTGGTAAAAGTGTATTAATCAAGCATATTATAGGGTTGCTTAAACCTGATGCTGGAGAGATTTTTATTGATGGAATTGAGATAACAACATTAAAAGAGAAAAAATTGTTTAAACTTATTGAAAAATTTGGTATGGTGTTTCAGGGGGGTGCTTTGTTTGATTCTTTAACTGTTGGAGAGAATATTGCGTTTGGAATAAGAGAAAAAAAAGATAAGCATGAAATTAACGGGATTGTCAATGAGAGTCTCGATAATGTCGGGCTTCCTGGAATTTCAGATTTAATGCCTTCAGAGCTAAGTGGAGGAATGAAAAAGAGAGTGTCAATTGCAAGAGCAATTGCAAAAAAGCCAAAAATTATAATGTATGATGAACCTACAACTGGTCTTGATCCTATAATGGCTGATGTTATAAATGAACTTGTTATAAAAGTAGGTGAAATGCCAGGTATAACTTCAATAATTATTACTCATGATATGGTAAGTGCTTATAAAGTATCAAAACGAATTGCAGTGCTATATGATGGGAAAATAATTGAAACAGGTTTACCTGAGGATATAAAGAACACAAAAAATGAAATAGTAAGACAATTTATAGAGGGACGATCCGAAGGCCCAATTAAATTAAGGTAGAAAGATGAAAAAAGAATTAAAAATAGGAATTTTTGTTATTATTGTTTTTATCATATTTTTTTATTTTATAATTAAAACAGAATCAGTTACATCGATTTTATATAAAAAGAACACTTATAGCATTTATGCTAAGTTTTCAAATGTTTCAGGTGTATATGAAGGTGCTCCTGTTAGATTAGCTGGAATTAAGATTGGGCTTGTTAGTAGTATTAAATTAAAGAAAAATAAAGCAGTTTTAAAAATGCTTATGAAAGATAAATACGAAATAACTGATGATGCAAGGGCAATGGTTACATCAATAGGGATTGTTGGTGAGAAGTTTATTGAAATAGTATACAGGGAGGAATTTAGAACAAAAAATCCAAAAGTAATAGAGAATGAAGGAGAGCTGAGAAGTGTAGACACTTTTGATCTTGATGCTTTGAGTGGTAAGCTAAATGATATTACTAACAAGGTCTCAACTGTCTTGGATTCTGTTAATGATATAATCTCAGATAAATATTCCAAAGAGTCGATAAAAGTAACATTAGCAAATATTAGAGAAATTACTAATAATCTAAAAGAACTCTCTGGTAAAGATAGTAAGATTCAAGGAGTATTAGGTAATTTTCATACCTTATCGTTAAAATTAAAAGAAACCACGGGTTCGTTAAGTGAATTTGTGACAAATTTAGATAAATCTTTTTATAATGATAAAGACGGAATTATTAATAGTTTGCAATCAGCTTCAAAAAGAATAGATAATATTGCAAAAGATTTAAAAACTATTGTTAAAGAGATTGGAGAAGGTAAAGGAACCGCAGGTAAATTAATAAAAGATGAAGGGTTGTATAAAAAGATAGACAATTCTATTGATTCGGTAAATTCAATCTTAAAAGAAATTGAAAAGAAAAAGGATGATTTGAGTAAAGCCAGGTTTAAGTATAATATTGGGATTGACTATTTTACTGATTATGAAAGAGCAAGGTTTTCTCTGGGTTTAAATCTGAATTTAAATAAATTTGTGTTTTTAACAAGAGTTAATGAAGATCCTGAATCAGGTGACCCACGTTTTTCAGCAATGTTAGGAAAGAAATATGGGGATGTTTCTTTTGTTGGGGGACTTGTTGATTCTGAGTTAGGTGCAGCCATTTATTTTGATTTTATTAAGAGCAGATTGAGTTTTGGAGTTGAAGCTTCACAATTTTATAGACAGGATAACCCCAGATTAAAAACTATAATCTCATTTTCTCTTAGAAAAAATATAAATCTTTGTGCAGGTTATGAAGATGTTCTTAATAAAGATCAAAGGAGATTTCTTTTAGGAATTTCTATGTCAAACTAATAAAAGCTTTATATTTATAAATCATTTAAAATTGTAATTTGTTTTGTGTAAAAAAATGAAACCTTTTGTTTTAATTTCGCATCTAATTTAAATGGCAAAAGTTTTATATAAAAATACGGAGGAGTTGCTTGAAGGATTAAAAAAAAAGGATAATGGAGCTTTTAAAGAGGTTATGTATTTATATAAGAATAAAATTTATAATTATTTGAAGTTTTTAGTTAATAATGATGAAGTTGCTGAAGAATTGACTCAGGATACATTTGTTAAGGTTTATTTCAAAGCATATTCTATTCATACAAATAATCTAACAACCTGGATATATAAAATCGCAACAAATCTGGCTAGAAGTGAGTTTAGAAAAAAGAGAATAAGATATTTTTTTTCGTTGTCTGATGTAGAGAATTATTGTTTTTCATATGAAACTTCTATTGAAGATCAGGAACTGCTTAAGCATTTAATGTCTACTCTTCAAGAGAAATATAGAATACCAGTTATTATGAAAGAGATTGATAATTTTACATTTGAAGATATATCGAATATTTTAAATAAACCAATAGGTACTGTTAAAACTCTTGTTTTTCGAGGTAAAAATCAATTAAAAGAAAATTTATATAAATTAATTGGAGAAAAAAATGAAAAATATTGATGAGTTATTAAGAAATATTTCAACAGAAAGTGGTCTGAGAGAGGATTTTGAGACAAAAGTTTATTCAAAGATAAAGATAAAAAAATCACATAAGAAAATAACCTACATTGCATCTTTTATGTTTTTGTGTATTGCGATTTTTATGGGATATTTTTTCTTTATTCAGGATAAAGGAGAGCCAGAAATATTAAATGCAAAATCTGATAAATTGATTGAAAAAGAAGAAATCCCAATTATAGAAGATATTTACTTTGCGTCGTATGATGATAGAGCTAATTATGCTATAGAACAGATTTCAATAGATGAAGAAGAAGATAAAGATAATGAAATTTAAATTATAAAAATTTTATTTAATAGTTGATTTTTTTTCTTTTATAGTTTATATTAATAAATAAAATGAAAGAAAGAAGAAAATTTGTACGTCTTAAGATCAATTATAAAGTTGATTATTCTGAGCTTAATAAAAATGGGGAGCTCCTTGATAAAGGAGAATCTCAAACCGAAAATGTATCAAAAGGTGGATTACGTTTAAAACTTGATAAGTTTATTAAAGAAGGAGCAATTTTGGATCTTAAGATATACAATACATCTTATAAAAAACCGATAGATTGTAATGCCAGAATTATCTGGATGAAAAAAATGACAGATAATTGTTTTGTGTATGGGCTGGATTTTACCAGGATTGGATGGACTGAAAGTGATAAATTATTAGAAAAACCGAATTAAAAAAAAGCATGCTTTATTGTAGAGATAGTGTACACTTTTATGTAAAAATCTCTTTTAAGATTTGATCTGAGTTTCTCCAGTTAGGGACGATTTTAACGAATAAATCTAAGAATACTTTCTTTTCAAAATAATTTTCAATATCAATTCTTGCTGATTTGCCAATTTCTTTTATCAAATTGCCTTTTTTACCTACTATTATCTTTTTTTGAGAGTGTGACTCAACATAGATTTCTGCTCTAACATAAAATAGCTTGTTTTTATCTTTAATTTCCTCAACCTTTACTGTTGTTGTAAAAGGAAGTTCATCATATGTTAAGTTCAAAAGCTTTTCACGTATCAATTCTGAAATAAAGAATTTTTCTGTTTGGAGTGTATATTTTTCTTCTGGATAGAAATATTCATTTTCAGGTAAATATTTGTAAATAAGATCTTCAAGCAAAGAAATATTGAGTCCATGTAGAGCTGATATAGGTATGATTTCATCCCAATTGTGTATATCTTTAAAAAAATTAATTCTTTCAAGAACCTTTGCTTTTTTGTATTTATCAATTTTATTTATTACAAGGAATGTTGTTTTGTTAATTTTTTTTATTATATTTAAAGTGAATTTATCTTCTCTTTTGTCATCAATATCTATGAAATATAGGATAATATCAGTATCGAGGAAGGAGTTGTGTACGTCTCTCATCATCTTTTCATTAAGTTTGAAATGTGGTTTATGAATTCCAGGTGAATCAAAAAAGACAATCTGTCCTTTATTAGTTGTTTTTATGCCCAGAATTTGTCTTCTGGTTGTCTGGGGCTTGTCTGAGACTATTGAGACTTTTTTTTCTAATATGTAATTTAAAAATGTTGATTTTCCAACATTGGTTCTACCTATTAAAGCAACATATCCAGAGTGTATGATCTTATTCTTTTTCATTATAAATTTTTATTTTTTTTATTCTATTTTTTTCAATATTAATTACTTCAAATGTGAAATTTTTAATTACAACTTTATCAAATTCATCAGGAATCTTTCCTAATTTGAAGCTTATTAATCCAGCTACAGTTTGATAGTCTTCATCTTCATCTATTTTGATGTTTAATTTATCTTGAAGTGCATCAATGTCTGTATCACCTTTGACTATAAAATAATCTTTTTCTTTAATAATCTGCTCAATATCTTCATCATACTCATCTTTTATTTCACCAACAATTTCTTCAATAATATCTTCCATTGTTACAACCCCAGAAATGCCTCCAAATTCATCTACTACAACTGCGAATTTTTGCTTGGATTTTTGAAGTTCCTTTAAAAGTTCAGATATTCTCATTGTTTCAGGGATAAAAAAAGCAGGCCTCAATATTTCATTTAAGTTGAAATCCTTTTTGTGTAAGTAATTGAATACATCTTTTAAAAGTATAATGCCTTCAATATTATCTATTCTATCTGAAATAACGGGATATCTTGATTTTTTGTTTTTATTGATAGTTTTCACTAGTTCATTAAGGTTGGTATTAATATTTACATAAATCATATCAACTCTTGGGGTCATTATCTCTTTGACTAATGTGTCACTAAAATCAATAACGCTTTCTATCATCTCTTTGTCTTCTTTTTCTAAAACTCCTTCTTTAGTACTTTCTTCAAAAAAAATTTCAAGTTCTTTCTCACTTATATCATCTTGATCATTTTCTCTATTTTCTGGGTTCTTTTTAATTAAAGATGAAAAGATGATGTTAGCAGGATAGAAGAATAGCCATGGGATTTGATATAAAGGAATCAATTTTTTTAAAATTGATTCCTTATTAAAATAGGCTATGATATAAAGCAAAAAATTAAATAAAAATAAGAATATAAGAATTAGCAAAATAACTCTATTAATTGGGTTTGGAATTAAATTTTTTAATACAAAAAAAGAGTAAATAAATAGAATTAATTGAAAACAGAATGAAAACGCCCTTATGGAGTTTATAAACATTTCATATTTCTGTACAAAATTAAATTTATTTATTTTATCATTGTTAAGATCATTTAAAAAACCGGCTAAAGATATTTTTGAGAAGCTTTTAAAACTAATTTCAAAAATATAAGATAGTATTGTCAATATTAAAATCATTGAGATTAAAAAAAAATCCATTAATTGTGGCTCCTTGTACTAAAAAATATTTCATTTTATGCCTTATTATTTTTCCTGAAATAGTTTATAATTATATCATATTCACAATTTTTGTAAATACCTGGTTATAAGGCTTTCCTATATAAAATCAATGTTATGTTTGGCTTTTTTTAATTTTAAAATATTAATTAGTTTTACTTTTTTACTAAATTCTGTAGAAAGGAAAAAACAGGGTTAACTGTTAGAGAGATCATCATTCCAATTGTTCCTGCTTGTGGTGAGGGTATTTTATAAATGAAATAAAGGCTCATACAGGCTAAAAGTCCCAGGAGAGATGAAGAAATCGCACCAAATTTAGTCATCTTTTTTGATAAAATTCCCCAGACAAAGGGGCCGAGGAAAATTGAACCTATAGCTCCCCAGGATATCCCAAGGATTGCTACTATTGTATCAAAATTTACATAGGCAAGTATAACTGACATAAGAATAAAGAATAGGTTCATTACCCTCATTAAAGTTGTCAGATTTTTATCTGAAATACCCTTTTTTATAAATCCTGCATAAAAATCCTTTGCATAAGATGAACTTGAAACAAGTACAATAGCTGCAAGAGTTGACATTGAGGCTGAGAGAATTAACAACAGGATAAGAACAGACAGTGATTCAGGTATTACTTTTGATAACAATTCTGGCATTAGTATGTCGTAAACGGGTTTTCCATCTAAAAAAACATTTGGATTTGCATTAGGTGATAAAAAGATTCTTGTAGTAGAGCCTATAAAATAAGCAACTCCTCCAATTAGTATGGCAAAAAATGTTGATGCAATCATGCCAGTTCTTACAGACTTTTTATCCTTTATTGCATAGAACTTCTGGATCAGTTGAGGCATTGCAAAAGGAGCAACACTTGTAAGAAATGCTAAAGAAAAGAGAGGCCAGAATCCCGGGGGTCCGATCACCTGAGTTAATTTTGGACTTATCTTTGAAAGCATTTCAGTGATATTTATCAATCCATTCGCCTTATTGAGTGTGCTGAATAACAAGATACAGACTCCTATTGTCATAATTATTCCAAACATTGTATCAATCATTGCTATGGATTTATATCCACCCAAAACCATATAAATTGCAGTAAATAACCCGATAAAAGCAAGCGCCTGCCAGTATTCAATCCCAAAATTTGATTTGAATAAATAGGACAACCCCATAAATACTGCAGCAGAATAGGGGATCATAAAGATGAAAATAGAAATAGAGCCAAATAGTTTTAAAAATTTACTATTGTAACGTTTTTCAAGGAATTCATTCATTGTGGATATTTTGTATTCAACAGACATTTTTTTTATTTTCCAACCAAGTAGGCCCCAGACTCCAAGGACTCCAACAAAGGCATTAAAAAAAGCTACCCATAGCCCTGAATATCCGAAATTCCATCCTATTTTACCTGCAAATCCAATAAAGAGGACTGCTGAAAAATATGCTGTGCCATAGGAGAAAGCAGTCATCCATGGGCCGACTTTACCCCCTCCCAAAAAAAAGTCTGAAAATGATTTGGTTTTTCTTAAACCTATTACACCAAAAGCAATGATCATTATTGAATACAATGCAATAACAATAATTTTAGCAGCCATTTAAGTCTCCTTTAGATTTTTATTTTGAGAAAAACAAACTTAACATAGAATAAATTTATCAGAAATTTAACATTAATTCAAACCTTAACCAGTTATATATGCTTGCTTCATCAAAATAGAAGTTCCCTGGATTAAAATTCTCCAATACAAAATGGCTGGTAAGATTGTTATTGATCTTAAAGGTAAGCTTTCCAATAATGAGATCCCCCCTTATTTTCCCTGTTCCTCCTGGGAAATTGTTCAAAGGTGCAGGGTGTTCAGCTCCCATATGGTAAAAAGAGAGTTTAAAATTAATTTTTTCTGAAAAAGTAGAAGAAAGTGTAAGATAAATTGAATTAAGGTTGCTCCAATATGCAACGCTATTTTCTCTGATCAATGTATAAATGTATGATTCACTCCACTTGGGCCATCTTGAAAAAACAGGGTCCCATGCTTCTATTTTTTCTGTATTTGGATCATCTCCTGTCAGGAAGATCCCGCCAAATGTAACTTTATTCAGGATTGGTAAAATGTTTTCAGTGCTGTAATCAATATGAAAATAACCCCCAAAAGCTTTGCGTATAAGATTACCATAGGATCCTGATTGAAGAGCACACTCAACTGTAAATCCAAGTTTTTCAGAAACTTGGGTTGTAATCCTGGCTCCAAATGTATCAATTTTAGATTTAATGGGGTAATTTTCATTAACATCAGTATCTTTTTTTATGTAATAAGCATCAATTCCGGTTTTATTAAGTTTTCCTGTGTAATATAATCCGATTCCTGTGTGAGTTTGCTCAATAAGATGCTGGTCACGGTTGTTCAATATAGGTAAAAGATCATCTTTTTCAGGTACGTAAGAATAAAATAAGATTATCTTATGATCTGGGGACAATTTAAAATCAGCTCTTAAAGCATTAAAATAGGTAGATCTTGATCCGGTTAAAGGTTGTCCGTCAAAACATACAAAACCTTCTCCAAGCATGATGTTCTGTCTTCCTAAAGTAAGTGTTATTGGTAGGTTTAAAAGCTGTTTCCATTTAATGTAGAGTTGATCGAAAAAAATTTCATTAAAATTGAATTTCTTGTCAGAAGGGGACAGGTAAACTCTGAACTCATTTGTAAGCCTAAGTCCCAGTTCAAATTTTATTGAAGGAAGGTATTCAAGAGAAAGACTTGTGCGATGGCGAGTAAAAGAATAGGTGCTATCTGAACTGTCATCAAGGTTTATTGCATTATCCCAACTAACAAAGCGGAACCTTTCATAAAAATTTATTTTGAGTTTTTGAGGTTTAATATTATAAGATATTAATGATGTTTTAAATAATAAAAGAGATATAATAAGAAATAATGTACTTTTCTTAAACATATATTTAACCTCCTTTAGCTATTTGCAAGTGAAGAATAAAGAGTTTGAATTATAATTAAAATCAATAATTCTGTCAAACATAAAGAGATAAACGGGAAAATGGGAGGATATCAATAGTTAGATGTTTTATGGTTATAAATTTACTTTGTTTGTTTTATCGATTATTGAAATTATGTTATAATAAAACTTACTTTAAATAGGTTTAATATATTTTGTAATTTTTTAATTATTGATGTGAGATTTATTAGATTTAGTAGATAATTTTTCAAAAGAGGGTATTTAAGAAATGTCTGATAAAGAAAAAAAAATAGTAGATTCAGAAAATATTATTTTAGAAGAATATATGAAACCAGGAATATTGAGTTCTAAGTTCTGGCTTTCTTTTAGTTTTATTTCTATTTCAATTATTATTTTTCTTATTTTTAAATTCCATATTTTTAATAAGCCTATTACTGTTGAGGAGCTAAAATCCTCAATTCAAATTTCAGGAATTTCAAGTCAGTGGATTGTAAATAAAAAGGTAAATGAAGATGATTTTAAGGGTATTATTTTAGTGCCTTACATCTCTTTTTATGTTAAAAATATTGGAGAAAGAGATTTGAAGCATATTTTTTTTCTTGGAGTTTTTAAGTTTGTAAATACAGGAAAGTTTATTGGTGATAACCTTAAAATGGTGTTGAAACAGCCTTTAAAACCAGGTCAAAAGAGTAAAAAGATCGAATTAGTTGCAGGATTTGGTTATAGAGCTTCTTCAAAAGAGGCATTTGAGCAAAATAAAAGAAATTGGGAAACCTCTTTGGTTGAGTTGTATATGAAATCAAAGAATTCTAAACTGGTATTTTTGAAGTCCTTTTATATTAGTAAAAAGATAAGAGGAATGAATATTGATATTAAGATTTAATAAGTATTTATTTCAGGAGGCTATGAATGAATTTATCATATTCAGAAGCTGGTAATAAAGGCGAGAGGATAAGATCAGATTGCTGGGTTGGGATTAACTTAACCTCAGTGAATGGAATAAAAATAGAGTTAAGAAGTAAGGTAAGTGCTATGTATGGAAATTCTATAATAGATTTGCTTAATGATATGATGGCTTTTTTCGAAATAAATAATGCTGAGATTGAAATTGAAGATTCAGGAGCAATTCCTTTTGTTATAATGGCAAGAGTAGAATCAGCTGTTAGGAAATTAGGCCTTGATAAAGAGAAGAAATATTTAGAGGAAATGAAACACCCGGTGATTTCAAGTTCACGTAATAGATTAAGGCGTTCAAGGTTATATCTTCCTGGAGATCAACCAAAATTATTCTTAAATGCAGCTATTCATAATGCAGATGGATTGATTCTTGATCTTGAAGATTCAGTTCATCCGGGTAAAAAAGATGATGCAAGAATTTTGGTTAGAAATGCTTTAAGATCAATGGATTTTATGGGTTCAGAAAAAATGGTTCGTATTAATCAGATTCCTTTAGGTTATAAAGATCTTGAAGAAGTTTTACCTCAGAAAATGGATCTTATTTTAGTACCTAAAGTTGAAAACCCGGAGCAGATTCAAGAGATTGATAAAAAAGTGGATGAAATTTTTTCAAGTATAGATTCAAAAAAAACAGGAGATGTCTTCTTTATGCCAATTATTGAGAGTGCTCTTGGAACTATAAATGCATATTCAATTGCAAAGGCTTCAAAAAGAAATGTAGCTCTTGCTATTGGTCTGGAAGATTACACAGCAGATATTGGCACACAGAGAACAAATGAAGGTAAGGAAAGTTTTTTTGCAAGATCAATGGTTGTAAATGCTGCAAAAGCTGCTGAAATACAGGCTATTGACACTGTTTTTTCGGATGTAAGTGATATGGATGGATTAAGAGAAAGTTCTATTGAGGCTAAATCTCTTGGTTTTGATGGGAAAGGCTGCATTCATCCACGTCAAATTGCTATTGTAAATAAGGCTTTTATTCCTGATGAAAAAGAGATTGAGAAAGCAAAAAAGATAGTTGTTGCATTTGAAAAAGCTGAAAAATTAGGGCTTGGAGTTGTGTCTCTTGGTAGTAAAATGATTGATCCTCCTGTTGTAAAACGAGCATTGAGAACTATTGAGATTGTGCGAAAAGAGGGAATTATCCCCGAGAATTGGAGGGATGAATATGAAAAAGTATGATGACATGGTAAAAAATGCTGTTGGGAGAATGGTCCCAGAAGAGATAAACGGGAAACCTGCAATACCATTTAAAGGGTTAGGAAAATATATACCTGAGGGTCGGAAATATGCTCCTAAAATTTATTCTTCGGTTAATTATCCTGCTGATGGTAATAAATTGGTCTCCAGCTTAAAGGAAGCATTAATAAAAGCAGGATTAAAAGATGGAATGGTTATTTCAACACATCATCATTTAAGAAATGGTGATTTAGTTGTAAACGAAATTTTTAAAATTGCAAGTGAAATGGGTATAAAGGATCTGATCTGGTTCCCTTCAGCATCATTTCCATGCCATGAACCTATTATTAAATATCTTGAAGATGAAACTATCCATCATATTGAAGGGAGTATGAACGGTCCTTTAGGAAGATTCTGTTCTGAAGGTAAGATGAAAGGTATTGCTGTTCTACGTTCTCATGGAGGGCGTTATCAAGCAGTACAGGATGGAGAGGTGAAGATAGATATTGCTGTTCTTTCCGCTCCCACGTCTGATACTTTTGGAAATGCTAATGGTTTGAGAGGACCAGCAGCTTGCGGGTTACTTGGATTCGCACTTGCAGATTCTCAATATGCAGATAAAGTAATAATTGTCACAGATAATTTAGAACCATTTCCCTGTATTCCATGGCAAATTCAGGGGAATTATGTTGATTATGTTGTAAAAGTAGATACTATAGGTGATCCTTCTAAAATTGTTTCCGGAACGACTCGATTAACAAAAAGCCCTGATAGACTTCTCATTGCAGAGATGTCTGCAAGATTTGTATTTGAAGCAGGAATTGTAAAAAATGGTTTTTCATTTCAATCAGGTGCAGGAGGAACATCATTGGCTTTTGCAGTATTCCTAAAGGAGATTATGAAAAGAAATGATATTAAAGCAAGGTTTGTAAGGGGAGGTTCAACTCAATATCTTACAGCAATGCTTGAACAGGGATTGACAGATTTTATTCTTGATGGCCAGACTTTTGATCTTGAAGGAGTACGTTCGATGAGAGATAATCCTTTTCATCAAGACACAAGCCCATTTACAAGCTATAATTACCATGGAAAGGGAAATTTTGCTTCTATGATTGATGTAGTAGTATTGGGTGCAACTGAAGTTGATGTGAATTTTAATGGAAATGTTGTTACTCATTCTGATGGTTATATGTTGCATGGAATAGGGGGGTGGCAGAATTGTCTTAATGCAAAATGTACAATATTGCCTATCCCTTTATTTAGGGACCGTGTCCCAGTAATCAAGGATGAAGTAACGACTTTGTGTGGACCTGGTGAATTAATTGATGTGATTGTAACTGAAAGAGGAATAGCTATTAATCCGATCCGCAAAGATTTAATTAAAAAGATGAAAGGTTCAAACTTGCCTATAAAGACAATTCATAAGTTAAAAGAAGAGGCTGAAAAAATGTGTGGAAAGCCTGAAAAACCAGAATTAGGTGAAGAAGTTGTGGCTGCTATTAAATGGGTTGATGGAACTATCATTGATATTGTAAGAAGAGTAATAGTATAGATTGTTTTTATTAATTTTTAAAAAACTTTTTTAAGGAAAATAAAGAGGAAATTAATCCAATAATAGTTCCAAAAAAAAGTAATCTAATTAAGATTTTGAGAGGAATTTTTTTAAAACTTATAATTTCTTTAAGCATGTTTGAAATAAAATCTGAATAGGATGGAATTAGTTTTATTGAAATAATCAACAGAAATCCTGCTATTAAACCCCCTAATAAGCCCATAAGAGCTCCTTCAATAATAAATGGAAATTTTATATACCAATCTGTTGCACCTACAAATTGTAGAATATCTATCTCTTCTTTTCTGTAAAGTATATTTAATTTTATTACATTGTAGATTATAAAAATTGAAACAAAGAACAGAATTCCGCTGAGGAAGATCCCAGTAATTGAAATAAATTTTTTTATATACAAAACCTTCTTTGCCCAATCTATATTAACCTGTTTGCTTTCAATAATATCTGATTTTTCAATATCCTCTATAAAGGAGATTATTTTTGTTGTTAAATTTGATTCTTTTTGTTTGAACTTTATCTCAATCGAGGAAGGAAAAGGAGATTTGTCAAATTCTGAAAGTATGTATCTTAATTCCGGAAATTGAGCTAAAAAATTTGTTTCTGCTTCATCTCTTGACTTATAAATTATTTCATCTATAAGTAAACTCTCTTTTATCTTGCTGATTTGAGCTTTAATTTCTTTTTCTTTTACATCATTTTTAAGATAAAATATGGCTTCAACATTCTTTGAAAAATTTTGTGTGAATATTTCAAGGTTATAAGAAATATAATTAAAAATTCCAAGAGTTAAGAGAGTAAAGCTAATAATTCCAAGGCATAAAAAATTTATTAGTTTATTTCTTAGTATATTATTAATTGCATTTATAAGTGACTTTTTTAATAAATCCATTGTTGTTCTTCCATGCTTGGATATGAAACAAGGTTACCTTGCTTAAGTTCTATTGTTTTTTTTGTAAACATTTTTATAAGGTTATTGTCATGAGTTGCTATTAAAACTGTAACACCATTATTGTTGATTTTTTCAAAAATTTTCAAGATTTCAATTGAAAGTTCTGTATCAAGATTTCCAGTTGGTTCATCTGCAATAATTATTTTTGGGTTTCCAGCTATTGCTCTTGCTATTGCAACTCTTTGTTGTTCACCACCTGATATATGTGAGGTTATATAATTTTTTCTATGGTTTAACCCAACAAGAGATAGACTGTTTTTAACCATTTTATCTATATAAGATTTCCTGTAACCTCTTACAACCAGTGGTATTGCAATATTCTCATAAACAGTACGGTTATTGAGAAGTTTGAAATCTTGAAAAACAATCCCAATTTTTCTTCGCAGCCTATACAGTTTTTTCCTGGGGATTAGATTTATATTTACTGAATCAATTAAAATTTGACCTTTTGTTGGCAACTCCTCCTTATAGATCAATTTTAAGAGTGTTGTTTTCCCTGCACCTGATGCTCCTGTTAAGAAATAAAATTCTCCACTTTCTATAGATAGGTTAATATCATAGATTGCATAACTATCTTTTATATATTGTTTATAAACATGGTAAAATCCAATCATTTAACATCACCAGTTATCTCTTTTGGGGATTTCCTATTAACAACTTTTGGCATCAATTTTTTGTGTTTGGTTTTTGCTATTTTCGTCTTCTGTTTTTTTAAACAAAATCCTCCCGCAAGTCTCGCATGTAATAATCTTTTTATTTGAAATTATTTCACTTAGAAGTTGAGGTCTAATTTTCATATTACAAATTTCACAAAAAAAGGTTTCTACATATGAAACTGCTTTACCTAATTTTTTTGTAAAAAGGTTGGTGTAAATTTTCATGAGATTTTCTGGGATTTTAGATTGAATCTCAGATTTATGTATTGTTTCCTTTTTAAGTTTTATTTTTTGATACTCTAAATCTGTTGTAAAATCCTTTATTTTTTTATTGTAATCTTCAGCAATTTTATTATATTCGGATTCGTTTTCTCTTATTTCTTGCATAACTCCATCAGATTTAATCATTTTTTCAATAATCTTCTCTTCAATTGATGAAATAGAAGCTTCTTCATATTTGATCTCTGTTATGAAACCTTGATATTCTTTGTTTGTTGTGGCCTTATTTAATTGTTCCTTCTTTTTACTTATCTTTTCTTTTGTTTGTAATATTTGTTTTTCTAATTCTTCTCTTTGTTTTTTATTTTGCTCTAATTTAGTTCTTGTTTTCTGAACAATACTTGCTTTACTATCCCTTTCTTTTTCTAATTTTTTTATTTCAATTGGTATCTCTTTTAAGATATTTTCGATTCTTGCTATTATGTCATCTTGCTGCTGAAGTGTATATAATAGTTCTAAACCCTCTTTCAAAAAAGCTCCTTTACAAAGACAAATTGGGCCTACCAGGATTCGAACCTGGAACCTACCGGTTATGAGCCGGTGGCTCTAGCCGTTGAGCTATAGACCCACAACTAATTATTTAGATTATCAAAATTAATCATATATGTCAAGTAGAAACATGAAATGTGAAATTAATAACATACTTAAAAAGTTAAATGTTGAGTAAAAAAAACTCAGATATAGATACTTCGCACTCTCTTTGTTTTTAATAATATCAATTAATTGTTATAATATAATGAGTAAAAGTTTTGACAAATAGGAGAAATAAAATATGGGCATTATTGAACAGAAAAAGATAATTTGTAAGTTTCGTGAAAAAGGGGCATGCTATGTTGATTTTGCAAAGTCCCTGGACGAATTACAAGTAGGTAATTCTCTGATTGTAAAACGACTTATAAAAAAAAGAGTGATTGTGAATGCAGGTGGAGAGACCTATTTTCTTGATGAGAGAGAGTTAATGAACTTTCGATTAAATAGAGTAAAATGGGGGATGAGTGCCCTCTTTTTAATTCTTATTATAATTTTTATATATTTGATGAAAAAGTAGAATAGGTAAATAAAGTATGGATGTATTAAAAATGGTAAAAACTTATTTTATTTATATTTGAATTATTGTTGAAAATTGAATTCTTTTTTTATATTATTAAGAGGGAGGTAAAAAATGGAAAGTATGACTCTTCCTATATGGGTTTTTTGGCTTCTTATTATAGTTATTGTAATTCTTATTATTTTTATTCTAATCAGAGACAAGGGAGTAAGAAATGGCGTTAAGAATTTTTTTTCATTTATTACAAAAAAAATAAAGAGGGCAAGAATTAAAGGTAAAATAGATAAAGCAAAAGAGAAAAAGGAAATTCTTATAAGAAAACTTGGAGAAAGTATATGGGAAAAGGAAATAGATGTTTCCAATCTTGATAAAATAAAAGATGGACTTAAGAAATTAAAGGATGAGGAAAGAGAAGTATTGAATGAAATTGAAGATTTGAATTCGAAAATTGAGAAATACAAAGAAGATTTTGGTAATTTCAAGAAAAATCAGGAAATAAAAATTAAAGAGAATGAAGAGGAAAGAAAACCCTTTGATCTGGAATTTAAAGATATTCGAAATGAATTAAATAAAATAGAAAAGGATGTAAAGGAAGAAGAGAAGTTAAGTATAAGAAATGAGAAAGCTATTAAAAATACTGAGAAAGAAATTGAAAGAGTAGAAAAAGATGAGTACTTCTCTAATATAGAGAAGAAAACAAAGAAAGAGGAGATTGAAAAAAACATAAAGAAATTGAAAACTGAAGAGCCGGAAATAGTTAAAAAATTGGAGTCTTTAAATAAAGATAAAGAAATGTCTAAGAAAAAATTTGACGAAATTGAGTCTAAAATCAGTGAGTACAATGATAAAATAAAATCTCTTAAAGAAGAACAAAAAATAAAGAATAGGGAAATTGATAAAAGAATAAGTGATTTAGAAAAGAAAAAGAAAACTTTGGATACAAAAAAAAGAGAAATAGATAAACAAGAAGAGGATCTTTTTGAAAAAATAGGAAGAGAGGTTGTTGTTAATAGAGTAGATAATGAGGAGCTTTCGGATATTTATTCTCAGATTGATAATATTGAAAAGAAGTTAATAGAACTTGAATCTAAAATTGAGGCTGAATAGAATTTGTGATAATTATTTTTTATTTAAAGAATTAAAATTAGTCTTTTCACTTTGGAACAACACATAAGAATTTGAGAACAGTATCACCTGTGTTTTCAAATTGATGCTCTTCATCAGGGAGTATAAGAGCAAAATATCCTTTTTTTAATGGAATTGATTTTGCTTTAGAGTTTAACCTGCCATTTCCCTCAAGAATATATATTTCATGTTCCCATGAATGTGTATGTCTTGGTGTATGTCCTTCAGGCTCAATCTCAAATAACCTTAAATAAAAATTAGGTGCTTTGGAATCTTTACCTATTAACCAGCGTATTGAGGTGTTATCTGCATCTTCAATATTTACCTTTTCTTTTTTGATTTCATCATATTTACTTACTAACATTAATCACTCCTTATAATCTATTTTAAAGAAAAATGATAATGTTTTCAATAGGAAATTTAAAGAATAAAAGAAATGGTATTTTTTTATGAATTTAAATGTAGTATAATATATAACAAAGAAAAAATGGATTTTAAAATACCTGACAAATTAACTTTTAAAAGAAAAGAAACAATAAACATAACGAGTCTAGATGGCAAAGTTCTTGACTATTGGGAAAAAGAATTTGGTATGATAAATCCTGTTATTAATAAAGTGGGCGAAAAATTTTATACAAGAAGAGATATTGAAGCAATATTTAAGATAAAACAATTGTTGATTGTTGAAAAATTGGAAAAATCAAGGATTAAAAAGATAATTGAAAATGATTATGGGAACTATAATGATAATATTACTGATTCTACAAAATTGAGTGCAGATAAATTAAAAACTATTAAAACCAGCTTAAAAGAAATATTGACAATTATTGATAAAAATGGTAAAGAATAGGAGAGTTCGGGACGTGGCGCAGTCTGGTAGCGTACACGCTTGGGGTGCGTGTGGCCGGTGGTTCGAATCCACTCGTCCCGACCATTTTTTATTTTAAATTTACACATTGATTTTAGAAGATACTTTTAATTGAAAAATATGAAAACTATATTGTTAACAAATGATGATGGATATTTATCAAAAGGCATTTTATATTTAAAGAAGTCTCTTTCTAAAGAATATAATGTTTATATTGTAGCTCCAGATAGAGAAAGAAGTGCAATAAGCATGGCATTGACTTTAAATCAAGTCTTAAGGATAAATCGTATTGAAAAAAATGTTTACTCAGTTAGCGGTACACCTGTTGATTGTGTTAATGTTGCAATTATGAAGATATTACCCGAACCTCCTGATTTTATTATTTCTGGAATGAATTTAGGTGAAAATATTTCGCAGGATATATATTTTTCAGGAACAGTTGGAGGTGCATTTTCAGGCTATTTATTTAATATCCCTTCAATGGCTGTTTCTCTTATGTCAGATAAAAGTAGAAAAGGTATTGAAAAATATAACATAGAGGGAGGGGTTGAAATTACAAAAAGGATTTTAAAAAAAATAATGCAGTTCAAGAAGAGAGATGTTATTTATAATGTAAATATACCTTATAATAATAATGGTAAATTTTTGATTACATCTCCTGGAATGAAAGCATATAATCCAGATATAATAGAAGATAAGGATCCTAGATGTAGAAAATATTACTGGATTGGTACGGGTAATCCTACTTATAAAGGAGAAAAGGGTACAGATGTATGGGCAGTAAAAAATGGGTATATCTCAATGAGTCCAATAAGATATAATTTAGATTGTAGTAAAAAATTAAAGGAAGAGTTATCCAGAGAATTTGATGGGGTTTAATTTTGTTAGAAAGCTATATGATTGGGTTCTGAGCTGGGCTGAAAAACCATCTGCCCAGTATGCTTTATTTATATTTGCATTTGCAGAGAGTAGTTTTTTCCCCATACCACCTGATGTGCTTTTAATTCCATTGGTTCTTGGATATAGAAAAAAGTGGTTTAAACTTGCTCTTACAGTAACAGCTGGTTCTGCAATTGGTGGATCCTTTGGTTATTTTATAGGTCATTACCTATGGTGGTCTGGTGCTGATATATATTCAGGGTTTGCTCATTTTTTCTACAGGGTTGTGCCAGGCTTCTCTGAGGGAGTTTTTGAATCAATGCAGGTTCAATATAATAAATATGATTTCTGGATTGTCTTTACTGCTGGTTTTACTCCAATACCTTACAAAGTTTTTACAATATCATCAGGTGCTTTTAATGTAAATTTTGTGACTTTTATGATTGCTTCTGTAGTTTCAAGAGGAGCAAGGTTTTTTATTGTTTCATTTCTTATTTACTATTTTGGAGAACCAATAAAGAAATTTATAGATAAGTATTTTAATTGGCTTGCCATATTATTTACAATACTTTTAATTTGTGGGTTTTTAATAATTAAAGGTTTTATATAATAATATCCTAATTTTAATTATAAGATTTAATTACGCTAGTGCTGAAGCTAACACAATTGAATAATATTTTGAATCTTCATCATCTGCTCTGGATGTCAATACTGCTGGGAATGGTGCTCCTGTAACAATGCCCGCGAGTTTACCTTTACATAAAATTGTTGTTGTTTTATAAAATACATTTCCTGTTTCTATGCTTGAGAAAATTAAAATATCAGCTTGACCATTAACCGGTGATTTTAGTCCCTTGATATCACATGCTTTTTTTGAAATTGCAACATCCAAAGCAAGTGGCCCATCAATAATTGCTCCTTTTATTTGTTCTCTTTCTGCCATTTTTGATAAAATTGCAGCATCAATAGTGGCGGGCATTTTATCTGATACTTTTTCATTTGCTGCAATTATTGCAACTTTCGGGTTTTCAATACCCAGTATCTTTGCAATTTTGTGAACATTAAAGTTTATCATCTGGATTTTTTGGTTTAAATCTGGTTTAGGAATCATTGCAACATCTGAGACAATTAATAATTTATCATATGTTGGTACTTCTATTATAGCAGAATGTGAAAGAATAGCCCCCTTTTTTATTAGACCATACTCTTTATTTAATATTGGTTTAAGAAAATATGGGGTTGATATCAATCCTTTCATTAGTGCACTGGCTTTTTTTTCAATGATCATTCTCACTGCAAGGTCACCGCTTTTCTTTTCATCTGGTTCGTGGATGATTTCAAATATATCTGGAGAAATATTTAACTCTTTACATCTTTCATGAATTATTTCTTTGTCTCCTATCAAGATTGCTTCAACAATTTTTTCCTTTACTGCTCTTTCTGCTGATATTATAGTATCTATATCATGAGCAAATGCAACAGTCATCTTTGGTGTTGGTTTTTCTTTAACCAATTTTTCTAATTCATTTAAAGTTTTAATTTGATTCATATCTGTCTCCTTAATTTTTCCAGATTTTTACTTTTTCTTCACCCTTTAAAACCCTTAAAACTCCATTTGCCAGTGCTTTCATTTCATCCTCACCGGGGAATACAAGTACTGGTGCAAGAAATTCAACCCTGCTTTTTATTAGATTTACAAAATTTTTACTGTGTGCAAGACCTCCAGTTAAAACAATTACATCAATATCACCTTTAAACACGGGTCCCATTGCTCCAATTGATTTGGAGATATTGTAAGCCATTGCATTGTATATTAATTCAGCTTTTTTATCATTTTCGGAAATTCTATTTTCTACTTCTCTTAGGTCATTTGTATTTAGATGAGCAACAATGCCACCTTTACCAGTGATCATTTTTTTTATTTCAGGAAATGTATATTTATTTGATTTTACAAGTTCAACTAAAGACCATGCAGGTATAGAGCCGGCTCTTTCAGGAGAAAATGGTCCATCTCCATTGAGTGCATTATTAACATCTACAGCAAGTCCTTTTTTATGTGCAGCAATAGATATACCTCCGCCTAAATGAACAATAATCAGATTGCAATCTTCATATTTTTTGCTTAAAGATTTAGCAGCCTCTCTTCCAGCTGATTTATGGTTGAGTGCATGCCAGATGTTTTTCCTCTCGATTTCTGGTATGCCTGTTATTTTTGCTGTTTTATCCATTTCGTCAACTACAACAGGGTCAACAATAAATGCATTGATATTTGCTAATTTTGCAATTGAATCTGCAATTATTGCTCCCAAATTTGATGCATGTTCTAAAGAGTTTGTTGTAAGGTAATCGATCATTTCTTGATTTACAATATATGTTCCTGATTTCATTGGTGATAATAATCCACCTCTACCAACAACAGCAGAAAGCTGTTCTGTATTAAAAGAGTTTTCTTTTAGAAAATCTAAAACTATCTTTGATCTAAAGTCTTTCTGGTCAATGATTTTAGGAAATTTCGTGATTTCTTTAGATGAATGTGGAATATTGGTGGATAAAATTTTTTTTTCATTTAAAAACAAAGCAATTTTTGTTGATGTAGAACCTGGGTTTATTGCCAGGATATATTTATTATCCATACTGTAATTTACATCAAAATTTCATTTTTTTCAAGAGTTAAAATTATTTTAATTTATTTTAAATTTTTATTTTTCTCTCTTGTTTTAATTCTGTAGTAATAGGATAAATGTTAAAAGCAATGAGAATTAAAAAAAAAAGGGTTTTTTTCACTAATTAAAAAGAGATTTTATTTGTAACCTTAACCCGAACTTTTACATTCTTTTTATTCCATTTTGCAGGTTTATATTTCCAGCTTGCTAAAGTAGAAGATATGATTAATTTCAGATCTGTTGGGACTTTCCCCAGGATTTTTACTTTATCAATATTTCCATTTTCATTTATCAGAATATTTGAATCAACTGTAATTGTTTGTCCTTTATACTTTTTTTGAATTGCTCTAGGGAATACAGGTTCAGGTGCTTCTTTTTTTACAGGTTTTTGTGTTACTGATTCTAATGGTATAGGTTGACCCTTTTTAATCATATTTGCTATTTTATCTTCTTTTTTCTTTTGTATTTCCTTATCTTTTTTTATTTCCTCTTTTTTTAAGGACTCAGCTTTTTCTATTCTAACCTGCTCTTCAATGGCATTTAGATCATCTGTATCATTTATCTCTCTTGCACTTTTAATATTTTCTAAAGCTTTTTCAAATTCATTGTTATTAAAGTTAGTTTTAGCTAAGTTAAAAAAATCGTTATATTCTTTGTTTTTCTTTTCTTCAAGTTGTTTTAATTCTTTTTGTTTGGCTGAAAGCCTTTGTTTTTCTTCTTCATCTTTTTTTCTTTGATTTTTTAAATCATCAATTTCCTGAATAAGTTCCAGCCTTTTTTGTTCTTCTGCCTCTCTTATCTTTTGATTCTCTATTTCTCTTTTTTTATCTGTTTTTTGCTTTAATAGAGTCTCTTGTTTTGTCTTAGCTTCAATGTCTGTTAGTCTAGTTTGAACTTTTTTATTGTTTAAATATATAACAACTGCAATAATAGCAATTGCAATAATGCTAATTATAATAATTGGGAGTTTTGATTTTGATTTTTCTTTCTCATCAAGTCCGCTCAATATGCTTTCTACTAATTCACTATCTTTTTTTAAAGGTTTGATTTTTTCTTCCTTTTCTTCTTTTTTTTCCTTTTTTTCTTGTATTGTATAAGATAATTCTTTTTTTAAGATTTCTTCTTCTTTTTCAATTTCTTCTGAATAGATTGAATTCATAAAATATGATAAATTAAATGCAACAGATGATAATTCCTCAATTTTGAAAAAATCTGAAATGTAATTTTTGAATTCTGTTATATTAGGAAATCTATTTGATGGATTCGGGTCTAATGTTTTTTTGAAGAAATTTATAATCTTTGTTAAAAAATCTATTTCTGTTGATGGTATTTCTATGTTGAAGCTAATGTTAGAAAATTTTGTCTCGAAATTTTCTTTAGATGAATATGAAAAGTAATGGCCAGTTAAGATTCTGTATAAAATATAGCCTAAATGATATATGTCAGATTGAGGAGAAAGTTTTTCTCTTCTAATAAATTCTGGTGTTAGCCATGAGCCGTATTTCATCTCCATTTCTTTAAGTATATCATCTTGTTTTTGAATGTGGGGAAATATGCCATAGTTTTTCAAATATATATTTCCATCATAATCTATAATTATGTTATCAGGAGTTAAGAACCCATGAAAAGATTTTTCTCCACTTATGACTATTGATGAGCCAGTCTCAATTAGATCTGCAATAGAAATGATGATTGAAAAGGCAAGGTCAAAATTAATAGGAATATTTTTCTTCTCCGCATCTTCAACTATTTTTTCAAAGTAATTTCCACTTAGATGTGGAAATATTAACATAGCTTTGTCTTTATCTTCAATTATTTCTTCAGGAGAATAGAGATTAGAGATTTTTGATTTGTTTATGCCTTGTAAAAGAATTTTTATTCTTTTCCAGATATTTTCATTTTTGTAAAAAAATGGATGTACTTCAGTGAGTATTTTGTGATTTTTTGCTTTCTTACCTTCAATTTCACCAGCTCTATAGTTAATTCCAATTGAATTAATATGTAGCTTTTGAAAGATTAAATAGTTGTTTAAAATGTTGTACTCTTTCATAATATTACCTCTTTATCTTGGATTTTCATTACGTATATAATATATAAGATAAAAGAAAAAAATTCAATAAAAAAAATTGTTTTTTTTTATTATTCTACATATTCGAAGCAATCCTGTATTGACAAAATCAACAATTTTTGATATTAATGTGCTATCTTGGTTTCCCCAGTAGCTCAATTGGCAGAGCGGGTGGCTGTTAACCACTAGGTTCGCGGTTCAAATCCGTGCTGGGGAGCCATTTTTCATTAACTCTGATAATTTTTATAGAGAAATGATTTGTGGTAAAATTTATTGTTATGAAAAAGCGATTCATATTACTCATATTTGTAATTCTTATTGTAGTTATAATACTTTTTTCCATTATTTTTGTTGTAAATAAAGGTTCAATAAGTAGTGAAAATCTAATCTTTTCTAAGAAACATTTCAAATATGGAGAGAGTGTTGAAGAAAAATTAAGAGCAATTTTACATGAAAAAAAAGATTTTAAAATAAACCCGAATGAGAGGATAAACAGATTTTATGCTTTTGAAAAATTTACAGGAAGAATAAAGACGGGTGGAATTAGCTATAACTCTATATTTGCAATAGATAAATCAGAGATTTCAATAAAGATTAAAAATATAAATGTAGACAGATTGAGCTTTTCTATATTTAATTCAGGAAACTCACGCATGTTTTACAGGATATTTGTTTTAAATGGGAAAACAGAGAAACTTATTTATACAAAATCCATGTCAAAAAGAAAGATTATTTCAAAAACAATTAATATAAAAAACATTCCTGTTAAAGGTAGTTATCTTATCTTAAAAACAAAGGGTAAGGGGTTTGGAGCATGGATAAATCCTTTCCTCTTTAAGTATAATAAAAAGCCAAAGATATTTATTGTTATTGTGCTTGATACATTAAGAGCTGACCATACTTCATTATACGGATATAGTAGAAATACAACACCATGTCTTAAAAGACTTGCTTCTGATGGTGTTCTATTTAAGAATGCATACTCAACAACATCCTGGACATTACCTGCTCATGTATCGCTCTTCACAGGAAAGAATTTAATAGAGCACAGAGTGATGAATCCAAACACCAGAATTTCCTATGATTACCCATTAATTGCTGAACTATTCCAGAAGAATGGTTTTGCAACTATTGCATTTACAGGGGGTGGTTTTGTAGAAGATGATTATGGTTTTTTTAGAGGATTCCAGTACTATTCAAACATTCCAGGCAATGTGTTCAGTATGAACTCAGCTGAAAGGGTTTTTCAGCATTTCAAAAACTATACAGAAATTAATTGGGGAAAGGATATGTTTGTTTTCCTTCATACATACCAGCTTCATGCTCCTTATAAGGTGACTCATAAATATTTGAGGAGTTTTAATAAAGCTCTGGATGAAAATCTTAAAGGTATAAGAAACTATTTGACGAATAATTCTGATTATTTTAAGAATATTGACCCTGAAAACAGAAAGAAACTAATTGATATTTATGATTCTTCAATACTCTATTTAGATAATGAGTTAGTAGGAAGCGTTGTTGATTTTTTAAAAAGTAAAAAGGTTTATAAAAAGTCAATGATTGTTGTTTTAAGTGATCATGGGGAGGAGTTTTATGACCACAGTAGCTGGGAACATGGACATACTCTCTACAGAGAGCTTATTAAGATACCTCTTGTAATAAAGTATCCTGAGAATAAAAAAAGGGGTGTTGAAAACAGATTGAGTTCAATTATGGATATTCCCTCAATAATTCTTGAACACACAGAATTTAAAAACAGAGAGAATTTTCCTTATTCTGAGATAGAAACAAATGATAGAGTGCTCACAGTACTATTACCTGTTTCTCCAATAATAAAACAATTTCCAACAAAAATATCCTTTGTTGACCAAAAATATCATTTTATATTCAATATTCTGGACAAAAAAGGGCTTGATTATTTTACTGAGAAGCCCGATTTTTCTCATATAGAGCTTTATAAAAATTCAGACATAAAAGAATTGAATAATCTGTTTGGAAAAGATAAAAAGCCTCTTGCAAGATTTATGAAGCTTTTAAATAAGTATAGAATGAGGCTGAGAAATTTGAGGCTAAAACAAACAGATATAAATTCAGAATTAAAGAGAAAGCTGAAGTCCCTTGGTTATTTGAATTAAGTATTTGATTGTAAACAGAAAAGAAGAGAAGTTGTTTTTAAGTTTTTAATTAGAACTATTAGACTTTGTACTTCGTAATTAAATATAGTATAATATTTATATATAATATAGTATAATTATTATGGAGAATAGATATGGATTTAAAAAAATTAAATTTAAAATTTTCTAAAATAGAGTTGCCCAGGTTAGAGTTACCAAAATTTAAACTTCCAAAGATAAAGATGCCAGAGCTTAAAATTGGAGATATAAAAGCAAGAATTCCAATTATTCAAGGTGGAATGGGAGTAGGTATCTCTCTTTCCAAACTTTCTTCTGCTGTTGCAAACGAGGGAGGTATAGGAGTAATAGCTGCAAATGCAATAGGAATGATTGAGCCAGATTATTTTAAGAATGGGCTTGAAGCAAATATGAGGGCTTTAAGGAAAGAGATAAGAAAAGCTAGGAGTCTGAGTGATGGCATAATTGGTGTTAATATTATGATTGCTTTGAATGATTTTCAAAATATGCTTCAGGTTTCAATTGAAGAGAAGGTTGATATTGTATTTCTTGGAGCTGGACTCCCTTTAAGGGGAATTCCAATTGAAGAAATAAAGAGAGCTAATGTAAAGGTTGTACCAATTGTAAGTTCAGCTCGCGCAGTAAGATTGATATTCAGATATTGGCAAAAAAACTTTGATACCATTCCTGATGGTGTTGTTGTTGAAGGACCAAAAGCAGGGGGCCATTTAGGATTCAAGGCAGAAGATATAGAAAATCCAGATTTCAGAATTGAGAATATAATCCCAGGGGTTATTAAGGAAGTCAAAGAATTTGAAAAAGAGTTTGCAAGGGAAATACCTGTTATTGCTGCTGGAGGTATTTTTAATGGGAAAGATATTTATAAGTTTTTAAAACTTGGTGCTAATGGTGTACAGATAGGGTCTAGATTTGTTGCTACAGAAGAGTGTGATGCTGATATAAACTTTAAAAAAAGCTATGTGGACTCAAAAAAAGAGGATATTGTTATTATACACAGCCCTGTTGGGATGCCTGGAAGAGCTATTTTAAACAGTTTTCTAAAAGATGTTAATTCAGGTGAGAAAAAAGAGTTCAAGTGTCCATGGAGATGTCTTGAGAGTTGTAAGGCTGACAACGCAAATTACTGTATATCTATTGCTCTTAATAATGCAAGAAAGGGTATTTTAAAGCATGGGTTTGCATTTGCTGGCGCAAATGCTTATAGAATTGATAAAATAGTTCCTGTGGAGGAGCTGATAAATGAAATTACAGAGGATTATCTTGCTGTTGTTGAAAATGGTATTGTCAGGATTAAGAATGAGTATGAAAAAGTAAAGAAAAAGCTCATTGGATTAAAAGAGGAGTATGAAAAAACAATTGAAAGAGTGTCTAACATATTGAAAGAGGAATATAATAAAGCTTTTACAAGGGGTTCAGCTAAACTAAAAGGTGAACCAGAGAAAAGTTTTAATAAAATTGACTGGCTGAAATCAGAGTATATTGAAAATTTCAAACTAATTGATGAAATAAAAGCCAAATTTATGGCAAGAACCTTTGGTTTAATTTAAGAATAAGAAAGCTTTTAATTTTTACAGAATAGGGGGATTGTATGAAATTATTTTTAAGATTCTTTATTATTTTTATTCTTGTGTTCAGTTCAGGACTTTTAAAAAGTCAGACTCTTGATGAATACATAAAGAAAGCCGGAGATTTCCAGAAATCTTATGAGCTTGACAAGGCAGTGAACATAATGTCTGAGGCAGTAAAAAAATATCCAAAAAAGGCTGATGCTTATTCATATCTGGGTCTTTATATTGGTATGCAAGCAGGTACTACAAAAGATTTTATGGAAGCTGGCAACATGATAAATAGATCTTTTGAGATGTTTGATAAAGCTGTTTTGCTCGACCCGGAAAACCCTACACCCCGATTTCATCGAGGTTTAATGGGGGTAAATATTCCTGAATTTCTGGGTAAATTGGATTCTGGAATTAAAGACCTGGAAATTCTTATTAAGATGGCTAAAGAATTCCCGAAAAAAGTCTCAAAGGATATCTTAATAAGTAGTTACAATTTTTTAGCTAAGGGATATCAGAAGAAGAAAGAAAAAAAGAGGGCAATACTTGCCTGGAAGAAGGTAATTGAACTTGCTCCGGGCTCAGATCTGGCAAAAAAGGCTGAAGAAAATATTAAAAAGATTTCTAAGGTAAAAATTGATAAAAAAGTCGAGAAAAAGAAACCGGATTCGCCTGAAATAGCCGGGTTAAAAAAACAAGCTGAGATAGAGCCCGATAATCCAGCACTTTTAATAAAAATTGGCAAAGCCTATATAGATGAAAAAGATTTCGAAGAGGCAAGGAAAATATTAAAGAAATCGATTGAAATAGACTCAAAAAATATTGAGGCTTATAAATTGCTTATATTTGTTATTGGAGAATTGGCTGGTAAAGGATATGATGAGAGAATCTATGAGGATACTGATTTACGCTCAAACCTGGTTTTTGAGTTAATGAGATTCATTGATAAAGCCTGTGCACTTTCTACGGATGATGTTGAGATGAGGCTTTTAAGAGGTATAACAGGAGTTGAAATGCCTTTTTTTGTTAATAAACTCGAACAGGCAATTAAGGATTTAACCTGGATTTCAAAAAGAGATGTTCCGGAATCTTATAAGGCAAAAGCTCTTTTTTGGCTTGGAAAGGCTTATCAGAAGAAAGCTATGGGTTATTGGATAAAGGTGGTATCTAAATATCCAGAATCAGAAGCATCAAAATATGTGTTTTCTGGATTACGTCCTAAAATTAAACATCTCGATATTTCAAAATATAAAATGCCAGTTATAACAATAGATTTTTTATTGGGGTTTAGAGATGAATTGGCTCCGCAAACTGTAGTGTGGATTGAAAATAAAGAGGGTAAATTTATTAAAACCATTTATGTTTCAGGGTTTAGTGGTTATTCTAAAGAAAAACAGATCAATCTTCCAAAATGGTCAAAATCTTCAAATTTTGTTGATGTTGATGGGGTTACAAGTGCGAGTATAGATTTAGGACATCATATTTATGTATGGAATTTAAAAGATATATCAGGCAAAATGGTAAATCCCGGGGAGTATTTAATAAAAGTAGAAGTTTCACATTGGCCGAGTATGGAGTATCAATTAGTTTCAGCAGCAATTAATATAGGAAACGATAAAGATCGAGTTGTAATTGAAGAGGGAGACTTGATACCTTATTTAGAGATTAAATATTATCCAAAATAAAAAAGATTTAATATGAAAAGAGTATTTATTGGATTGTTGAGTGTTTTTTTGATAACTTTATTTACCCAGCATTTGAGTCATGCAAAAGAAAGCATGTTGGAAAAGATCTATCATTTAGGAAAGGTAGGAAATTTAAAATTAAAGATACCTAAGGATTGGAAAGAGGAGTTCATGAAGAGAAGCAAAGACACTTTTCCCAGAATTGAATTAACACCTTCTCAGCATATGGCGGGCAAGGTTGTTTTTGTAGTTATGTGGAAGCTGAAAGGGATGACGAATTTTGATTCAACTGAAGAATTAAAATTGTTTTTGGCTGATTCCGGTAATAAATTACTCGATCGAGCAGAGGAAAAGGAAATTAAGTTTCTTGAGTTTAAAGGAAAACATTCTTTGGGATATTATTATGTGCTCACTGATAAGAAGCCTGCACCCGGAGAATATAAGGTTTTAGTTCAAGGAGCTATTAGAGTGGGGAAACTAGCGCTATTATTTTCCATCCTTAGTAATGAATACAATAGCAAAACATTCGAAAATGCCATTAAAATCCTTGCGTATGCTGAATACCAATAGTAAAGAGTGATGGGTAAATGAGTAAATGGGTGTATGGGTGTATGGGTGAATGAGTGTATGGATGAAGAGTAAAAAAATAACCATTAAACTAATCAACCAATAAACCATTTAACTATTCAACCATTAGTCTATTCAACCAAGTAGAAAGTGCATGTGGAAGAAGCATTCAGCGTTCAGCGTTCAGCCATTTTTTTATCAAATCCCAGCCCCCAAATTCCAAATCCTACTTCCTATCTTCTTTTTAATTATCTTCTCCCCTATCGCCTCATTTAAGAATCTATACGAAGTATAGATCGTTGACGCACGAAAAAATCTATATGAAAAATTTATCAGGAAGTGGTACCTTTTTTGATGTAATCTATCAGAAGAGGTGTAAAAATGGGGTTAACAATGAAAGCTAACAAAGAAGTTAGTTAGGAATATGCAAGGAGATATAAGAATGTGCGTAATAGGTAAAAGACATAGTTATTAGAGGAGTTTTTAGAGTTGAAAGTTTATAATTGGTTTTATGCTTGTTATATTTTAAGGAACTGGGGGAGGAAAGTATTTTTAAGGGGTAAAAATGGTGATATGTTTGTTATTAGAGGTGAGTTTGTTAAGAGGAAGCGTTACCGCAAGCGTCCCAGGAGATATGATGAGGCA
>JAUWQW010000069.1 GCA_030610885.1 Candidatus Aminicenantota bacterium
TCTTCCATACCCATTTATATGTGAATTGGGATTTGCCTGACTCTCATTTATAATTCCAATATCATTTGAACCTGCTCCATTTCCAAATGCTGTTTCTCCCATTCCAATATGAGCAAGAAAAGAGAAATTGAAAAACCATCTGTTTTTTACTCCACCTTTTAAATTTAAGAGCAACTGAGCATAAAACGGATCCTCTTTATAATCATAATTTGTTAAATGATAATCTTTAAAAGGATCTCTATAGAAATAAAAATTATCTCCATTAATTCTTTCATAAAATCCATACTCTTTATCAAATTCTACCCAGAAATTATTCTCTATCTTTTTATATATAGCCTTCACATTAAAGGTCCATTTTTTTGAAAACTTTGTAGAAATACTTAATAAAAGTCTCTTCTTAACTGGAGCTGAAATATTTTCATCTTTAAAATGATACGCTGCTCCAGTATAACCATATATTTCACCCTGTTCCCCTTTCTGATAATACAAATCTTTATTTGGATCATTCCATCTATAAATAGTTCCATAGGATCCTTTTTGTTCTAGAAAGAAATTGACATTCTCCCTTATATGGTAAGGAATAACACCATATGATAATAAAATTTGAGTTTTTCTGTTTTTAAACAGAATAAAACCAATATCATATCCAAGATTTGTAAGATTCATATTATTTTCAGAATAGTCAAAACTTAAGTTGCTATATTGCAAAAATATTTTAGATACAAAAGATATATCTTTAGAAACATGAGCTGATATCCTTACCCCTGTTCTCAAATTTGCATTTGTATTATTATATTCATCACCCCTGTTCCATAACACAACCAGATATGGGTCATTGTCAAAACATATAGCATTATAATCATTTATTTCTTCTATTCCATTTAACATTGAGTATTTGAAATCAAAAAATGGATCAATATTTATATTTTTATTAATATTCATCTGAAAATTAAGATTTACATTCAACACCTTTCCATTGAATGTACCCAGTTTTGTAAAAGGGAAAAATCCATCCCCATCATTATCCATTAAATTTTTTGAAAAATTATCTTCAAAAGGCTTTATTTTTTCCCTTTCTCCTTGAAAAGAGATTTTAAAATCTAAATTTCCCCTTTTTAAATTAAAACCTGTTAAATATGAATACCCCTCTCTATTTTGAGTTTCCTGTGGATAACTCCCTGTTTCAGCATTTAAATTTGATCTTTTTGAATAATTAAAAACACAAAATATCTCATAGAATCCTTTTTTTATATCCTTTTTATAACCTGAATTGAAAAGGAATAACTCGCCATCCTCATTATAAGTATTATCAAATATATTAAAATCATTAAATTGCCTTTTAACATTAAAATAATTAAAAGAAAGAACAAAGTTTGAATTTTTATATTTTCTGTTCAATATATAATCTATAAAATAATTATTAAGATTTTTTCTTCTCTCATTGTATAGCAATTCATCTCTATTAGTAGCAGGATTAGTAATCATAAAATCAGCCCAGGGGAGATAACTACCCATATCCGAGTATATTGCTGATGCTGTAATCTTTGAATAACTCTTTTCAGGATTTTTCGATAAAAAGTTAAAACCATAATTTTTAGAAATTGGAGATTCGCCCTCAATTTTAAACCTGTTTATTGCTGAAAAAGGTAAAATAACAGAGGGAGATCCCTGATTCAGTACTGAATTTATATTAAATCCATTAAACATCCATGAAAAGTTAATATAAGAATCACCCTCAAAATAGACCCTTGGATTATCAATCATTGCAAAACCATTACTCTCTTCAATTAAAGAAGTAAGCTCAGGAGCATAATTTTCAATAAAACTAGGATAAAAATAACCTCCAGGTAAAGTATCCCTCATAAAGCTATCAAAAATGAATGAATTTGAATCTGACAGAAAGGTGTCATCTTCTGAAAAAAGAGAAACATTTAAAATAAAAATAATAAAAAAAATAGATAAAATTAATTTAAGTTTAAACTTATATGCCATTATAGAACCTCATTTGTCAAGATATTAAAAACATTTTTAAAAAATATAATTTATACTAATTCCAATTTTATTTGATTGAGCTACAGGAATTATATTCAATTTATTCAACCTATTTCTCCTCTTTACAATATATTTTCCTATAGCATATCCAAGAACAGCAGATATAAAAACATCTGAAATCCAATGAGTATCTTCAGTTACCCTTGAAAGCCCGCATAAACCAGCCAGAGTATAACTTACAATTGGAACATAAATAGTATGCTTGTACATTTCAGATACAACAGTAGCTGTTCCCATTATTGACAACATATGACCAGATGGGAATGCATCATAATGGGAAATCTGACCCGATTCATACCTTTTAAAAAATCCTGAAGGGCCTGCCCAATGATCTCTTCCATTATCCCATGAAGGCCTCTGCCTCCCAAATATATGTTTTCCCACTTGAGCAACAATCCCGGTATGAATGTAAGTCATAAGCACCAACTTTGCTGTTTCTTTTGCTCTAGGATCTTTTAAAACAAGTCCCCCAAGATAAAAAGCACCTGCAATACCAAGATTATACTCTCCAAGTCCAAGTTTTGTTATCTTAGGGCTTATATCATCAACCCAGGAATGTTTTTCTTGATAATCCTTTATATTTCTATAAATTGTCTCATCATTATGTATAAGAATTCCTGTTATTAGACCAACACTCCCCCATATAAGCAAGTCTTTACCCTTTATCCTGAAGGGAGAAGACAATATATGACCTTCATCTTTTACTATACATTTAAAAAAGGGTTCATCTTTTTTATCAGTTTCTTCTCTTTTATCCTCTTTCTTTTTTTCTACACAGAAAATATTGAACACAAACAATATTATAAATATAAAAATAAATATCCTTTTCATTTAGCAATGATATTATATTAATAAAAAATGGTCAAATATTTCTTAATAAAAATAATCTTAATATAAATTCTACATCATACTTTTACTTTAAGGAAAAAGTAAATGTTCTTGATGATTTGTTTCCTGCATAATCCTGTATAAATACTTCTATTAAATTCTTTCCTCTTTTTAAATATCTTAAATCTTCAATTTTTACCCATTTTCTGTCAGGGTCATACTCACAATCATTTTTCTTCCCATTTAAAAAAAGTTTCAAACTATTATCATCTACTCCTTTTCCCTTATCCGTAATTTTTATTACTAATCTTTTTAATTTCTCTAAATATCTTGATTCAGGTCTAATAAAAAATATCTCAGGAGAGTAAATATCTCTCATCAAAGCAAATATACCCGAACTTATTACTCTTGTTGCAAATGTTTTATTTATATTATTATATGTTGTATAAACATATGTCCATTTTTTTTTAAATAAATTGTACCTGAAGATTCCAACCTGCTTGGGATTAACAGTATTCTTTTTAAATTTGTAATAAACCAGATCAAGAAAAGGGAAATTATAAGGATACAGGCTTATCTGTTTTGATAAGACGGGATATTTTGAATCAAACTCTTTTTCTTCTATATTCATCACTTTTGACTCATAAACAGCGTTTGTGTGAAATTCCGCTTCAAATTCTCCAAAGTTGAAATATGTTTTAATTTCCTCTGGCTTAAGTAAAATTAATTTCAACTCCCTTTTTATCTCTTTAACCCTTATACCATTATTTAAAATAAAAAAATTCAGAAACACATCATGTGCTGAATTTAAGGGTTTAAATCTGAAATAGATTTGGCTTGTGCTGAACTCAGGCTCAATTAGTTTTTTTTCATGTCCATGAATAAGCTCTAATACAAGGCTTTCACTCCTTAAATTGAAATTCTTTACTTTTATAAAAACTTCATCCCTGTTTATATATGTTTCAAACTCAATATCGTTTATATCATCAATTCCGATCTCTTTTAATAAAAATCTCTTATTAAAATAAATTATTCCATATTTGATAAAATTAAAATCAAGAAAACTGACATCATTAAAAACTCCATTTAATACAAATTTCTTTTTTTCTGAAATATTTGAATAATTCAATTTTCCATAATAGAGTTTGTCATCATTATTATTGTATATAATTATTTCAATTTTATCAGATAAACCTGCATTCAATTTTTCAATACTAAAATCAATTTTATTTTTTATTACATTAATATCTGAAATGTTAATTGCAGGTTTTCTTACTTTATAAAAAGTAATTAAACCCGTTGAGGTGTTATTATAATTATCATAGACCAAAATTTTTAATTTATGCTTACCATATTCTATACTCTTATAAATGGTATTAAGGGGAATCTTTTTTTCTTCAAGTTCATAACCCTTTTGAGAGAATAAATTAAAAAAATATGAACCTGAATTTGAATAAAACATATCATATACAAATCCCAATTGATTATTATCATCTCTTTTAAACCTATTAAGGCTCAAATTAAAATAATGTTTGTTATCAATAAATACAGATATCTTATATGGAACAACTATTTTGCCTGTATCAGCAATATCATAAGTTTTTAAAACAATATCAAAAACTCCATCTATAACAATAGGTTTTTCTAAAACATAAAGACTATTATTTACCTTTTCAAAATTGATAAAAGTTTCCCCGATCTCACCATTTATTAATGAGTCATCTCTATTTCTTAATATTATTGATTTTAAAACAGGGAAATTTTTATCTTTTAAAGGTAGATTCACAAGTCTAAATGGATTAATTGCATAATAATCTTTATCTCTTATCTCAAGATGAAGATGCGGAAAACCAGAACCTGTTTCTCCTGAATAAGCAATCAAATCTCCTTGTTTTACTTTTAAGGGTATTTTTAGAATATAATTCCCAAAATATCTCTTTTTTCTTATATTCTGTACTTTTTTTAATATCTTCTCAAGACTATTTTCAAATCTTTCAAGGTGAAAATATATAGATGAATTTCCATCATTATGCTTTAGATATAACCCCCTTCCACTTCCTCTCTTAACCATTCTCATTTTATATATATAACCATCGGAAATTGCATAAACAGGATAACCTGTTTTCTGAAAAGTTCTAAAATCCATTCCAGAATGAAAATGATTTGAACGAAATTCCTGAAAAGAAGAGCTATATCCATTTTTAATGTCAAGAGGGCATCTGTATTTTACAAAATTTTTATCTCCTGAAAATAATAATAAATTTAAGGATAATAATATTAAAGATAAATATAATCTCATAAGAAATGAATACTATACAATTACTCACTTTAAATCAAGATTATAAATAGTTTTAAATGAAAGATAAAACTATATTAATCTTTTTTAGGTTTACTTTAATATATGAATAAATTATCTAAATGAGATCTGTAATTATAATTAATAATTATATATTTTTTGTTTTTTTCTTCCTTTCTATTTTCATTTTTTCAAGCTCTTTCCTCATTTTCTTTTCTTCCATTTCCATTTTTTTCATATCTTCCTTCAGTTTTTTCAGTCCTTTTATATAATTCTCTTTTGCTATTTTTTTTACCTCTTCAATCTCCTCTCTTATTTTCTCTAAATCCTCTTCCTTTACCTTCTTTAATGATTGCCTTTTAAGTTCCATCATCTTCCTTTTCAGTTCTTCTATATTCTTGTAAACATTTTCTTTTACCTCTACAGAAATCTCAAGAGGAAACTTCTTCATATTATCCATGAGACTATCCCAATAAAATCTATGTTTTTCATCTTTTTCAGGAATTATCTTAATTTTCTTCAATTTTTTATCTCTATATAATTCAAGCAAAACAGGCCCTTTATCTTCTAAAGAATACAAAACTTTACGAATATCTGATATTGTTTTGGTTTTTTTATTATTTGCCTTAATTATAATATCACCAACCTTTAATCCTCCCTTTTTAGCTGCACCATCTCCATCTATTTTGGATATCATCAGACCATATCTTTCTCTTACATTAAACTTAGTTGCTAATTCAGGAGTTATTTCAATAATATTAATCCCTAATTTCCTTGAACCTTTTATGTGAATAGTGATTTTTCTATTAAGAGGGAATGAACTTGAAATCTCAGGAACTTCAAAAAGATCAGGTAACCTTTTTTTAAACTTATCGTATTTATAATAATATTTATAATTATAATCTTTTTTCTCTTTTAGTTCTCCAATCTTTACTTTTAAAGCTTTTAACTTGTTATCCCTTTTTACCTCAATTTTAACAACTTTACCAGGAGACAGAGCTTTTACAATATTTGTTATATCTTTATATTCCTTAATTCTTCTGGAATCAATCGAAATAATAATATCTCTTTTTTTTATTCCAGCATTATCAGCAGGAGAACCTTTTACAACTGAATCAACGATTTGAGAACCATCTTTTTTATTATAAACAATATATACCCCCAACCATCCTCTTTTAACCTTTCCATATTTTTTTAATTGCTCTACTATTTTTATCACCCTTTTTATTGGGATTGCATAACACAGATCTTTATTCCTGGATTTCAACCCCTCAAAAACAATTTCTGAATCATAATCTTTAAATAATAGATCAGGCCTATATGAAAAGCCAAATCTTCCTCTTATTACAGCTATTAATTCACCCTTTTTATTAACTACTGCACCTCCTGAAACACCCGGGACAACTGGAGCATTTAAAATTATTTCATCATCAGAAACATTACTAATTATACCCTGAAAAATAGACGGGAAATTGTTATAGAACACACCAATAAGAGCAATCCAATTACCCACTTCAAAACTTGATGCTCTCTTTATTGGTTTAAGAACATCTTTTTTTAATTTTAATAAGATTAATGAAGATTCTCTATCTTTACTAAGAACTATAACAGGGTATTTTTTCCCATCAACAGTTTTTATATAGATTTTATCATATGGATACCTGATTATTAGAGTATTTGTTATAACCAAATTTCTCTCTATTGCTATGCCTGTAGCAATATATTTTTTATGATTTTCAGAAACAACTTTTACAATTGAGTGAGAAACATCACTCAAAATCCCCTTTACCTCTTTTTCGAATTTATCAATACCTTTCTGTGGAAAAACTACAAGAAATAGCATAAGTAACATTAATAAAAATATAATAAATTTTTTCATTTAATCTTCTCCTTTACCATACAATTAAAAACTTAAAAATTTTATCTTTCTGCATCATGTCTGTTTAGATGCGATTTTTTTTGTATAAGTTTCAAAAACATGAAAATTAAAGGTTAGTTATAATATTCGGATTTTTAATTTAAAAAATCTTTAAGAGTTCAACAATATTGCAACAAATAAAGGTATCATTATTTCATGGTGTCCAATAAAATAATATCCTTTACCCCCATCTGATATTGGCCTTTTTACAACATTCTCTAAAGGTCTATAATGTTTTATGAAATCAAATACTGCAGTATAAAAACCCTTTAATTCAATACCCTGTCCAACACAAAAAGAGACTGCCTTTAAAAAGACTTCAGGCATTACAACTGCTGATCCAATATTTATATATACCCCACCATTATTTATTTTCGAAACTATTGAAGAAAATAAAACAAAATCTTTCTCAGCCAATGCTCCCAATACAGCTCCATCGAAACTTGGATGATAATGTATGAAATCTGTACCGATTGCAGGATGTACTGTTACAGGAATATTTAACTTATAAGCATTGTATAAAACACTATAATGATTATATTTGAATTTTGATTGAATCAAATAGTGCCCAATGGATTCTCCTCCTCCCATTCCCCTATTACAACCTTCTTTTAAGGCAATATTCAAAAACAAACCAGTTTCTTCAGTATTACCATAAATTCCTTTATGTAAATTTTTTGAGACTTCCTCAGAGGTTTTACCAGCTAAAGCAATTTCAAAATCGTGAATAATAAAAGCTCCATTAACACTTATTGAGGAAATCCATCCTCTCTGCATCATATCAATTATTATTGAACTTAAACCCACTTTTATACAATGAGCTCCCATACCCAGCATAATAGGTTTCTCATTCTGTCTGGCTTTTTTTACAAGTTTTGAAAACTCAAAAAGCTCTTTTGAAGCCAAAAAATTAGGAAGTGACTTTAAAAAAGATTCAAAACCAGAACCAGGTGTATATGGCTTTGCAAAATCTTTTACATTTACAAGTGATTCCCTTTCATTAATCGAAATTGTTTTTAAATTTCTCCTATTTAATAATGGATATTTTTTATATGACATTATTTTTGCTTTAATGTTTTTGAATATTTTAAAATATACTCAACACCACTATAAACAGTTAAAAAAGTTGCACTATACAACAATACTGTTCCAACTGTAAACATAATATCAGGATATGGCAATCTTTCATAAATGATCAAAATCCCAAGAGATACAATTTGAAACAATGTTTTTTTCTTTGCTAACCAGGACGCTGAAAATACTGCATCATTAACAAGAAAATAGAATCTAAATCCTGTAATCAATATCTCCCTTAAAATTATTACAGTCGCAACCCAGGTTTCTACTGTTTGTAAATGGACAAGTGCAAGTAAAGCGCCGGCTACAAGTAACTTATCAGCAAAAGGGTCAAGAAATTTGCCAAGATCTGTTACTTGATTGTATTTTCGAGCAACATATCCATCAATCGTGTCAGAAATTGCAGCAACAATAAATATGATAAGAGCAATAATTTCCTTATTCTCCATTGCTGTAAGAAGAATAACAACAAATATTGGAACAAGAACTATTCTTAATATTGTTACTATGTTTGCTAAATTCATGTTTTAATACACCATAACACACTATATTTTATAATTTATTAAAGAAAAAATCAATAAAATTTTATAAATAGAATTATATAGATCTTGCAAGAGTTAAAACAATTACATCTGCTTTTACTCTTTTCATCAACCCAGTACATTTTTTCACAGTTGTTCCAGTTGTATAAACATCATCTATTAACAATATTTTTTTACCTCTTACTTCAACAGGATTGTTCAATTTAAAAGCTCCATTAAGGTTATTTAATCTTTTCTCCATACTCAATCCAGCCTGAGGCAATGTTTTTTTTATCTTCTTTAAATTACTATTTAAAAGCCTGATTCCAAGTTCTTTTGATAGAATTTTTGATACTTCAAGAATATGATCATACTCTCTTTTTCTGCCATCATCTGAAGGAACAGGAATAATTAAGTCAAACTTTTCATCAACTTTTCTATAAAATAGTTCAATGTAATAGTTTGCAATAAGTTTTTTTAGCTTTTCAATTTCTAAATACTTGTATAGTAAAATTAAATCCTTTATTTCTTCTTCGTATATAGAATAAGATATGTGCTTTCTAAATATGGGTGGATTAATTAAACACTCCCCACATAAATTACCATTTATATGTAATAGTTTTCCACATTTTTCACAAACAGGCTCTAAATTAATCTTTATTTTACTTTTACACTCATTACATATAATTTCTTCATTTCTGTGAACAAGAATATTATCACATAACTTACACCTTGGCTGGAAAACCGTGAGTTTAACAATACTAAGTAACTCTTTAATCAATTTATATATTTTAATTTTTAAGGGCGCGGTCTCCGCGCCCTCTCACAATTCATTTAGCTTCTTTATCTATAGGGAAATTTTCATGTTTTGGCCATAGTTTGAGGTCTTTTTTTATCTCTTTCATTAAAACTTCAATACCTTTCATAAGCTGTGCATCATATCCTCGAGCCATTTCATTTGGATCAAGATCAACAGTTATATCAGGCTCTATACCAACATTCTCAACAACCCAATTACCCTTTGTACTGTAAATCCTATAATCAGGAGCAGTCAAACCACCACCATCAATCATCCTTATAAACATTGAAACACCTACAAGACCACCCCATGTTCGTGTTCCAATAATTGGTCCCATTTTACGAAACCTGAAAATCATTGGTAATTCATCACCACCTGAGCCTGCTTGACGATTTGTTAACAATGCCATATGAGCTCTTGTGGCTAAAGAAGGACTTGTCTGGTCATGCGAATACCTGCGCGTCCAATAAGAATGAATTTTTTTGTCCAATCTACCCAAGAAAATATCAGGATCAAGACCTCCTCCATTATATCGTCCATCTATTATAAGCCCTTTTTTTCTTGTTTGTGCGTAGAAATACTTTGGAAATTCAATACTAGAACCTAAATATGTATCTGGTAAATGAATATAACCAATCTGCCCATTAGAAACTTTTTCAATGAGTAATCGATTGTGTTCAACCCAATCAAGATATCTCAATAACTTCTCACCCCTTTGCGGTTTTACAACAATCTCTTTTGCTCCAATCCTTGTTGGTTGTTTATTTACAAGAAGTGTTACCTGTTTTCCTGCTAAATCCTGGAAATAACTATAAATGTTTTTATCAGCTTTAACATCCTGTTCATTAACTTTTAAAATGTAATCTCCTTTATTAATATTAATACCTGGTTTTAAAAGCGGTGGGATTATCCCACGAGACCAATCTGGAACATTATAAATCTTCTTAAATCTATAACGATTGCTTGTTTTATCTATTTCCCAGTCAACACCAAGCATACCTATATTAACTCTATCAGCTCTTCTTTTTCTATCTCCTCCGAACACATAAGTGTGTGAGGTGTTAAGCTCCCCAATAAGTTCTCCAATAATATACCGTACGTCCTGTCTGCATGATGCAAACTGCATCAGTTTCCCATATTTTTCCTTCATAGTTTTCCAGTTCACTCCATGCATTCTTGGTTCATAATAAAAATCCCTCTCCATGCGCCATGCTTCATTAAAAATCTGTTTCCACTCTTTAAGAGGTTCATATCTCATTTTTAAATCAGACAGATCTAATGCTTTATCCTTTGAATTTTTTGAGTCAGATTTAATAATTCCAATAGAATCTTTTTGCTTATACACAATATGTGAACCATCAAAAGAAAGTTTATATCCATCAATATCTGATATTACTGTTTTTTCTTTCCTGTCATTAAAAGAAAAAACATAGAGATTACTTGGACCCATTCTGCGAAATTCAAACCTGTTAAAATCTCCTTTATCTGCATTCAAATAAAATATTGAGTCTTTATTAACTGAAAGATTACGATAATTTCCTGGTTTTAAAGGTAAAACCTCTATTCTCTCGGAAATACCTTCAAAATCAATAACCATTCTTAATGCCTTTATATCCTTTTTACCTTTTCCCCCGGATTCTACCCTTTTATTATCTTGTTTTTTACTTGCAACAGATTCTTCATCACTTTTAAAAGGTAAAATTGGCTTACCATTTTTCTTAAGAGTTAAACAATATATTCCAGCAACATTCTTATAAACCATTTCCCACTCAAAATCACAGAAAGTAGGATTAAAGCGTCGATTTGAAATAAAGAAGAGATGTTCTCCATCTTTTGAAAAAACAGGGACAAAATCATTGAAAATACCATTGCTTACACAATGAGTTTTACCCGTATCCAATGAATATATATAAACCTTTGTTACCAGATCTTTATCCATTTTCGAATATGCAATAAAGCGACTATCTGGAGACCATGTGAAATCATATATGGGCTTTAGGTCAAGAGAAACATCAATATTTTCATAATATGCTTTGTCAACCTTAGTTATTTTCCTTGTAACTATATCAATATAATAACACGTGAGTGTTTGATCTGTAAATGCAATTTTTTTACTATCAGGAGACCACCTTAAAGTATGGCGGTAACCATCTTTATTATGAGTTAAACATAAAGCCTTTTTTAACCCTTTTGGATCAACAATATAGATTTCATATTCTCCGCTTTTATCAGAAAAATAAGCAATTTTTTTTCCATCAGGGGACCAAACTGCATCTTTATCTCTGGCTCCTGAATCTTTAGTTAGATTTCGTGTTGGACCATACTTTTCAGGAACAGTAAAAATCTCACCTCTGGCTTCAATAAGCGCCCTTTTCCCAGATGAAGATATATCAAATCCAGTTATATGTTTTTTAACCTTTTTTATGTAAGGTCTAACTTCAGGAGCATCAGCTATGATTTTTATAGGTACATGTTCTGTCTCTTTAGTATCTACATTTAGAACCCAGATCTCTCCACCTTTTTCATAAACAATTTTATTCCCTCCTTTACTTGGTCTACGAACATCATAATCTACGTGTTTTGTGATCTGTTTAATATGAGATGTTTTATAATTGTATGAGTATATATTTAATACTCCATTACGATCTGAACTAAAGTATATATTATCCCCTATCCACATTGGAATTCTGTCAGTTCCTCTAAACTTCGTTAGTCTGGTATCCTTCTTTGTTTTAAAATTGTAAAGGTAAATGTCCTGAGCCAATCCGCCCTTATATCTCTTCCATGTTCTGTGTTCTCTTCTCACACGATTGTAAGCTATTTTAGTTCCATCAGGCGAAAAACTTCCTGCAGCAGCTTCATGCATAATCATTTCTTCAAGGCCTGTTCCATCTGGAGAAATTAGATAAAGGCGAGAAAAACGACTATAACTATGCCTTGTAGACCAGAATATAATCTTATTTCTAACAGGGTGCCATCCTACAACCTCATCATCCCCTGGATGATATGTTACTCTGGTTATCTCACCTCCATTGTTATTCATTACATATACATCAGAATTACCATCATAATCTCCACTAAAAGCTATCATCTTTCCATCAGGAGAAAATTTCGGAAACCTCTCCTGACCATCATTTACAGTTAAACGAGTTGCAATACCACCTTTAGTAGGAACTTTCCAGATATCTTCTCCATAAACAAATACAATAGTATTTTCATGAATATCAGGAAATCTCTTTAAATGCTTTTGCCCGTTTAATGCAGCACCTTGTAAAACAAATGAAAAAATAAAAACAAATGCTATTATAACAAGCATTTCAGACCTTTTTAATCTAAGTTTTGAAAAAAAACTTTTCATTATAAGCCTCCTTTGTAAAATATATAATACGTAAAATATCTTTTTCAGTTCAATTCGTAAATATTTTTTCTCAAAAAAATATTTAATAACTAATACATATATCTTGGAAGAGCTATTAACTTAAAAAGATTAAGAGCATAGTTGTCAGTCATTCCTGCTATAAAGTCAATTATTCTTCTATTTATTGAATCACTTTCAGGATATGGATTTATAAATTTTTCAGGTTCAAGACTAACATAAGAAAAAATGGCCTGCAACATTCCCCTTATTTTTCCCCGTTCTCTTTCTAATACTCCTGATTTATAGACTTTCTTAAACAAAAAATCTCTTAGTTTTAATACCTCATTATAAATTTCATCTGAAATAGAAATAAATTCAAGATTATTCTCTAAGGTTTTATATATAATATCTGTTACTATAGTATCAATTCTTTTTGCAAATGTTTTTCCTAAAGCTTCTGTAATTGAACGGGGTATGTCATTTCTTGTAATAATCTCAGCTCTTAGCGCATCATCAATATCATGATTAATATAAGCAACAATATCTGAGATTCTTACAATTTGACCTTCAAGAGTAAAAGGTATCCTATCTTTATCTTCGAGAATAACAGGACCAATTCCCTTAGAATGTTTAAGAATTCCATCCCTGACTTCAATAGTTAAATTTAATCCCTTCCCATTATATTCAAGTTTATCTACAACTCTCAAGCTCTGCTCATAGTGCCTGAAACCTTCATCAGAAAGCCCATCTAATATTTCCTCTCCTGTATGACCAAAAGGAGTATGACCAAGATCATGTGCTAACGCTATTGCTTCTGTTAAATCCTCATTTAGATTCAATGCTTTTGCAATTGTCCTTGAAATCTGGCTTACCTCCAGTGTATGTGTTAATCGTGTCCTGAAATGATCACCTCCAGGAGATATAAAAACCTGAGTTTTATGTTTCAATCGCCTAAATGATTTTGAATGTAGTATTCTATCCCTGTCTCTCTGAAACTCAGTTCTCATAGAGGATTTTTCCTCTTTTCTTATTCTCTTACTGTTCTTACTCTTTGAAGCTTTTGAATTTAAGCTCTCCTCTCTTATTTCAAGCTCTTCCCTTATTTCCATAATTTAAATTAAAATAAATCCAGATATGATATAAAGTACATAAAATATTACTAAAGGGTAAGCTATTTTAAACTTAATCTTCCTCATACATAAGCCAATCAAAGCTAAAATAGCTATAACAGGTATTACCAGGATATAAAAAATCAGCAAATTCCCATATGGTCCAGTTGAGTAAATCTGCATTGGGCTACCAATCCATATTGCTCTAAACCCTGAAAAAGCAAGGTCAATTACATTTGAACCAAACAACATACCAAGAAGTGCACTCTTTTTATTAGCAATAACATAACGATATGTTAACATAAATTCAGGGAAACTACTTATATATGAGGTAAACATAATAATAACTCCGCCAAGAGAAAATATGCTAACTATTGCCATTCTAAATGAAGCTCCCATAGCTTCCCTTACAAAAATTATAAGACCAAAAATTAAAAAAGAATAAATAAAACTATTATAAGAAAAATCTTTCACCCAGGCACCAGCTGTTGGAGGTACAATATACTTACTATTTTCAGCTCCTATATCTTCTTCCCTGTTTTTTTCTGAATTTATATCAGTTTTATTGTTGAATTTCTTAATAATACCATGGATAAAGAATTGAGAAAATACATATACTATTCCAATAATCATCAAAATCCAGGATTCGATAACATCCAGCTCTTTATTCATTACAAAAATAAATAGTAATGTTGAAGATAAAACATAAAAAATCAAACTGATCTTTACACTTGATGTGACTTTAATTATTTCATGTTTATTTACCATACCTTTTTTGATCATAATAATAATTGCCACAGCACCAATTCCGAGAAGATTACTCATAGCAGAGAATACGATATTTAATGTGCCTGAACCAGCTTTTTCACCAAGCTCTAAAGCTTTCCAGGTTTCATATGTTATAAATGGCGTTGCAGCAAGTATTGCCATAACAATTTCAGGACCGGACGTAGCCAAAGCTTGAAAGGTTGATGCGATTACATCTTCGGGCAGATGTAGTAATTTTCCAATCCTTCCTCCGACTTTTTTTAAAGGGCCTGAAAGTATAAATATCACATAACATGAAGCAGCTAAAACAAACAATCCATAAATAAATAAAATAATCTCTTTCATTTGATATTTTTAGTATATTTATTTTATCAAAACCAATAGACTAAGTCAAAAGGACGAATTGACTCATTAAAAATCTATATGAAACAGGTATCGTTGCCTCATTAGAAAATCTACACGAAATTATACTAAAATGTTGATATATTGTATTCATAATTCTTCCTATTACTATATATTTGTTTTCTTTTCAAGTAAAC
>JAUWQW010000018.1 GCA_030610885.1 Candidatus Aminicenantota bacterium
GTTTTATGGAAAAATTTTAGGCATAGGACTTGCCGGTTTAACTCAAGTCGCTCTTTGGATAATTTTAGGGGGTGTATTCATAAGCCGCTTCTCTTTTGAAATTGATAAAAGTGTTTTGAGCTTTTTTACTCCTGAATTAATCATATATTTTGTTGTTTTTTTCATTTTAGGATACTTCATGTTTTCTGTTCTATTTTCAATTGTTGGTGCTTCGGTTAATACCGATCAAGAAGCACAGCAATATGCAACTCCCATATCTTTTCTCCTTATTATACCATTTATAATTGGAATAATGATAACTCAAAACCCAAATACATCAATTGTAGTACTTGCCTCATTTTTTCCTCTTTTCACACCAACTCTTATGTTTATGAGAATCAGTGTTGCAATTCCCTCTTTTTTCCAAATTGCATGTTCAATCTTATCCAGCTTAATATTTATCGTGTTTTTAGCATGGCTTGGAGCAAAGATTTTTAGAACAGGGATTTTAATGTATGGGAAAAAAGCCTCTCTCAAAGAGATAATTAAATGGACCATGTATAGATAAAATTACCTTTATCTATACAACAGCAAAATGCCTTGCATTAGCGTTCCATTTATAAGCTTTTTTAATAGCATCTATAACATCTTCTACCCGATCAATTGATAGCCACATATTACGATGCATTTCTCTCATAAAATGTTCATCAATACAATGCTCAAGTAATTTTAAACAAAAATTAAAATATCCCTTAATATTCACAAATACTATTGGATTTAGGTAAATACCCAGGCGTTTTAAAGTAATTGCCTCAAACACTTCTTCAAAAGTACCACATCCTCCTGGAAGAGTTATAACAGCATCCACATCCTCTATGAGCATATGTTTCCGTTCATGCATAGTCTTTACGATTCGGAGCTCTGTTAACCCCTTATGAGCCCATTCAAGCTCATTCATAAAGTCTGGTATTATGCCAACAACATTACCCTCTTTTGATAATGCACCATCTGCCAGTTTTCCCATCAATCCAACAGACCCACCACCAAAAACAATATCAATGTTGTTCTCTGCAAGTTCCTTTCCAAGTAAATTTGCAGCCTCCAAATAAATTGGATCACATTTTTCACTGGAACCACAATATACACAAACTTTATTAATATTTATCATTCTATTCCTCTATTATTTTTTATTATTTAATAAAATATCAGTAATTCTCTCTATATAAACATCTGCTTTGCTGGTATCAAAACTACATGAGCCTGCGCCGAAGTGACCTCCACCTCCAAATTTTGAGGTTAATTCTCCAAGATTTACACGACAATTCTGATTCAAAATATTACTCCCAATGCTTACTATAACCCTTTTTTTATTTTCATCATCAAAACGAATTTTAAGATTAACAAAACTTTCTGGAAATAGGGTAAATACCAAGAATCTATTTCCAGTTGGTACTTTATCTAAAGAACGAAAATCTGTAATAGAAACATGTTTGATTTGTTCAGTATTTTGTTTTAAAAACTTTTTATATATCTTGTTTCTCTTCAGTGTGTATTCATATCTCCTTTTTACTTCTCTATCTTTAAGAACTTTTTCAATATCATACTTTCTAAGTAAATCAACAACTCTATTCCAATAAGATTCATCAGATATGCCAGAACTTGAAATAGTCATTGACAGCATTATATAAGGATATTTTTCAGGATGAAGAATTTCATCTAAAGTTAAATTTGCAGAATCAATTTTATCCGTTTCTCTGACCAATTTTATATAATCTCGTTGAAATTTTCCTTTGTAATATTCAAAGATCAAACCTGCGGCTGATGGAGCAACCTTGAAAACCCCCCTATATACCTTATTTAATCTGTTTGAATAATGATGATCAAACCACAAGCCACTTCTTGTATCATAAGGTAAATTTGCAATTATATCATTTTTACTTATTTGAACCATTCCCTTATCTATTTCATTTGGTTCTATCCATTTTACTGGCTCATCTATATTCTCAACTTCATAGAGAAGTACAGCACATACAATACCATCGAAATCAGGTCTTGTTACTACTCTCATAGAATCTTATCTCCTTTTAATTCTTATAAAATAATAAACGTGAGAGTATATCTCAAAAATATTACAATTTCAAGCTTGATTTTCTAATTTTTCTCTTGACAATGCAAGGCTAAATCTTTTATTATTAATTTTCATGTTTCAAAATATAAAATGATACTTCAATTAATAAAAGATTACAGATAACAAGGAGGAAAAAAATATGTATAAAGGCTACAAGAACAGATGTTTACTGGTGGACTTAAGCAAAAAAAAGTACTTATATCAAACACCTCCAAAAGATTTATTCGAAACATTTATAGGCGGAAAAGGGGCTGGCTTAAAATTAATGGTTGACATGGGATTAATAACTCATGATCCTTTTTCTGATGAGAATCCCCTTATATTTATAACAGGCCCTTTTACAGGTTCCCTTGTTCAAACATCTGGAAGATCTGCATTAGTGACAAAATCCCCACTTACAGGAACTTTCCTTGATTCTCATGCTGGTGGATACTTTGGACCAATGGTAAAAAAAGCCGGGGTTGATTATATTATAATTACAGGGAAAAGTGACAAGCCAGTTTATCTTCATATAACTTCAGAAGGAGTAAAGCTTGAAGATGCTTCATCCCTCTGGGGATTGGGAATATTTGAAACAGAGAAAAAACTGAAATCAAAATATCGAGAAGCAAGAATTGCAAGCATTGGACCTGCAGGGGAAAACAAGGTGAAATTTGCCTGCATTGGAACTGAGTTATACAGACAATTTGGGAGAGGTGGCTCCGGAGCAGTAATGGGATCAAAAAAATTGAAAGCAATAGTTATTGAAGGTAATGAAAAAATTGATATTCATAATAGAGAAAAATTTATGGAATTAAACTCCGAACTTACAAGGGATATCATGCAGCACCCAAATAGGGAAAAAAGATTCGAACTTGGCACAAATATGTGGATACGAATGGGTCAAGAAGATGGTAAATTTTTACCTACAAGAAATTTTAAAGATGTTGAATTTGAAGAGTATGAAAATATCACTTCTGAAAGCATGAAGAAAAAACTGAAATGGGAAAGTGTAGGCTGTTTTAATTGTGGAATCCTGTGTTCAAAATTGGCACATTGGAAAGATTATGAGCTTGAGGGGCCTGAATATGAGACAACTGCTTTCCTTGGTTCAGGATGCGGTATTGGCGATGCTGAAAGTATTGCATATGCAAATTACCTATGTGATGATCTTGGTATAGATACAATTTCAACAGGAGTGGTAACCTCTTTTGCAATGGAAGCATTTGAAAAAGGAATTTTAACTGCAAAAGATACAAATGGAATAAATTTGAAATTCGGAAATGCTGAGGCTCAATTTTCTTTAATAAGGAAAATTGCAAAACGCGAAGGCATTGGTGATCTACTTGCAGAAGGTTCACGAATTGCATCAAAAAAAATCGGGAAGGGAAGTGATTATTTTGCAATTCAAACTGCTGGTATGGAACTTTCAGGTGTTAATATAAAAGGATGTGCATCTATGGGATTAACCCTTGCCACATCAGACTTTGCAAGCCACACACGATTCTGGTCAGCTTCAGATGAAATGAATGGTTTACTCACATTTGAGAATACTCCGCCTTATATTAAAAAAGGCCAGGATGAGATTAATGCAAGAAATTCTTTAATTGTGTGTGATTTTCTCCCATACGGTTTTGACAGACTAATTCCAATTCTTGAGAGTTTAACTGGAATTGAGATGAATGAAAACAACATTACAAAAATCGGGGAAAAAATCTCAAATATAACCAGAATGTATAATATTAAAAATGGAAGAACAAGAAAAGATGATACTCTTCCCCAACGATTCTTCAAAGAAGAGCATTTATCTGGTATATTTAAAGGAAAATTTATGCATGAAGAGATATTTGAAGAATGGTTAGATATGTATTATCAGGAAAGAGGATGGAATACAAAAGGTATTCCTACAGATGAAAAGTTAATGGAATTGAGTCTTAAAAGAATATAATTAAAAAAATTTGTAAGGATAAACTAAAAATATCTTTATAAATAGAGGAGGAAAAGAATGAAAAAATCGCATGATCAATTAGCTAATAGAACCTCTTTACTGAAACCTGAAGGAGCATATGAAGTACTGGCAAAAGCCCAAAAATTAGAAGCTTGTGGACGAGAGATCATTCATCTTGAGATTGGGCAACCTGATTTTCAAACATTTCCAAATATAGGAATCACAGGTATCCGTGCTATTGCTAATGGAGAAACCAGATACACACCCTCTGCTGGTATTCCAGCTCTTAGAAAGGAGATCGCAGATTATACGGGTTCTCGTATAGGAATGGATATTTTACCTGTACAGGTGGTTGTAGGACCTGGAGCAAAACCCCTCCTCTTTTTCCCTATGATGGCTCTTCTGGAACCAGGTGATGAAGCAATCTATCCTGATCCTGGTTTTCCCAGTTATCGTGCTATTATAGAAATAATGGGAGCAGAACCAATTCCAGTTCCTTTAAAAGAAGAAAAGGGATTCTCATTTGATATGCACGAATTTGAGAGGAGAGTTAATAAAAATACACGCCTGGTTATTATAAATTCCCCTTCCAATCCTACGGGTGGTATTATCCCTGAATCTGACCTGAAGATCATTGCTGAAGCTTCACAGAAATATGACTTCTGGGTTATAAGTGATGAGATATATACTAGATTAACCTATATTGATGAACCAGTTCTCAGCATTATGACCTTGCCTGGCATGAAGGAGAGAACCATAATAATGGATGGATTCTCAAAAACCTATGCAATGACAGGATGGCGACTTGGTTATGGTATTATGCCAAAACAGCTTGCGCATAAAGTCAGCCTTTTAATAACACACTCTGTAGGATGCACAGCTACATTTACACAAATTGCAGGTATAGAAGCCCTTTCTGGCCCGCAACAACAAGTAGAGGAAAAAAGGAATGTGTTCCGAAAAAGAAGAGATGTGATTGTAAAAGGGCTAAACAAAATCCCAGGAGTTAGTTGCCAGATGCCATTAGGTGCTTTTTATGTATTCCCGAACATTAAAAGTTTCGATCGCTCATCAGATGATCTGGCCAATTACTTACTTGAAGACTCTGGAGTGGCTTTACTTCCCGGGACATCATTCGGAGATATGGGAGAAGGTTATTTACGTCTCTGTTATGCTAATTCTATTGAAAGGATTGAAAAAGCATTGGAATTAATAAAACAGTCTCTGGCTAAATTATGAATTTAAATATTTTAAATAATTATTTAATAATATAAATAAGGAGGAACAAATGAGTTTACACTATAATTTTTTAAACAAAAAAGAGATGCAACAAATGGATGCATTAAAAGAATCGTATGGAGGAGCATCAGAAATCGAAAATTCTATTAAAAAATTACGTGATTACAAAGAGAGAAAAGAAATAGCTGAAGAAAAGGGTTTTGGTGAAACACTATACAAAGCTGAAACTTATGTTAAATCATTTGCAAAGATAGAAGATTTTATTGAGAAAGAGAATATTAAGATTACAAAACCTGGTATTGCTACAGCACAAGTCTCTGGCTGGCAGGGAGCACCTGTGACACTGAGAGGCATGAAACGAATAGCAGAAGATGGAGAAACACTGGTTCCAGCAGAATTTATCTCTGTAATGGCACTCAGTGAAGATTACGTTTTAAACGGAGAATTAATAACAACCCTGGCAATGACTGAAAATATAATGAAAATTGAAAAGTTTTGTAATGCAAATCTTATAAGTACACCCCTCTCTAATGAAGCTTTTGATCGATTAGAAAAGATCTGTGGAGAAAAATTCGAAACATGGGAACCTGCATCAGGTATGAGAACTTTAATTTTAAAAAATCAGGGCACTCCATTTGGTAATCTTGGTGGTGTTGAGGTTGCAAACAACAATCATCTGGTCTATATTGATGGAATAACTAGAGCTGCAGTAAACACTGGTTCTGATTTCTTCCTGAATCCAAGCTGGTCAACTATTGTTGCTGCTTGCTACTATGCTCGAGACATAAAAAATATGTCATTCAAAATATCAATGCTTCTTGCAACACAGAATGCAATCCAACTCCGTATGCTTTTGAATATTATGAAGGAATATATACGTGATGATGGCACAACACCTATTTATGAGATTAACCTTGGCAATGGGATGAGCCCTGAAATGTTCATTCAATGTGCAAGAGAGTTAGAAGAATCTGGAATTAGCGGAGTCTCTTTAGCTGCACATTTGCGCATAAATCCTGATCTTGGTTTAAAAGACTTTGACTGGACAGAGAATGCTGATATAGTACTGAATTCTGGTACTAACATTACAATTAAATATGAAAGCGATGGAACTTCCAGGCCAATGGATACAATGGAAACCTACTTTCTTCCAAAAGAGGAACGCTTGAAAAATGCAGAACAAATTGGCGATGTTATTTACTATAAAAGTGTTCGATGCACAAAGGATGCAAAAAATATTATGAGACATGGACATAAAGTAAAATTTGCTGGAATATCTTACTACAACAAATAATCAACAAAAGGAGAAAAAAATGAAACAAAATATCGCATTGTTGGGTTTTGGGACAGTTGGACAGGGATTGTCTGAAATACTTTTAAAAAAACGCACAGAATTAAAACAAAGATATAATTATGAATTTGAAATAGTAGCAATTAGCGACCTAGCATGGGGAACAGTTTATAATCCTGATGGTCTGGATATAAAAACAATGCTGGAAAGAGTTAAGAGAGGGGGGAAATTCTCTCAGGATGTGAAAGATTGGAGTGCTATAGAAATGATAAAAAAATCTAATGCAAATGTGGTATGTGAATTAAGTTTTACAAATCTTGAAACTGGGGAACCTGCTATTTCACATTGTAAGGCTGCATTTGAAAATGGAAAACATATTGTTACAAGCAACAAAGGTCCAGCAGCACTTGCATATCATGAGATGAAAAAATATGCACACAATAATGGAGTTGAATTTTTGATAGAAGGTACAGTTATGAGCGGAACTCCCGTGTTAAATTTAGCTGAAGGACCTCTTGCAGGTTGTGAGATATCTGCAGCTCGAGGAATCTTAAATGGAACAACAAATTACATGCTTACTCAAATGGAAAATGGTATGGATTATAATGAAGCTCTAAAAAAGGCTCAAGAACTTGGTTATGCAGAAGCTGACCCAACAGGTGATGTTGAAGGATATGATGCACGTGCAAAAGTCACAATACTTGCAAATGTTGTTATGGGAACACCTATCTCTATCTCAAATGTTTCCTGCAAAGGAATAACAAAAATTTCTATTAATGATATAAATGAAGCAAAAAAACAAAATTCCAGATGGAAACTGATTGGTTCAGTAGAGAAAAAAGATGGGAAGGTTCTTGCTTCAGTTGCGCCTGAAATAGTCCCATTATCACACCCTCTTGCTGGAATAATGGGAGCAACTAATGCTATTACCTTTACAACAGATTTACTGGGAGACGTAACAATGGTAGGTCCCGGAGCTGGAAGAACTGAAACTGGTTATTCAATCTTAACAGACTTAATGAAAATTCAAACTGAAATTAAATAATTATTTGATCTAAATTAAAGACATGTATTCTATTTCTTCCAAGTTTTTTTGCCTGATATAAAGATTTATCTGCTGATAAGATCAACATTAATTTGTCATTCTCTTTAGAAGGAATAAAAGTTGCAACTCCTAAACTTACAGTCACTACATTGTTTATACTTGACCCTTTAAAAGAGATTTGCTTATCAATAATATTTTGTTTGATTTTTTTTGCTATAAAAACTCCACCCTTTAAATCAGTATTTGGCATTATGATTCCAAATTCTTCTCCGCCATAACGGGCAACAAGGTCAGCTGGACGATTTAATACACCCTTCATTACTTGAGCAATCATTATCAAACAATTATCCCCTGCCTGATGCCCATAAGTATCATTAAAAAGTTTAAATAAGTCAACATCTGCCATAATTAATGATATTGGTTTTTGTTCACGCCTTGCTCGATCCCACTCTCTATCTAAATAATCCTGAAAAGTACGGTGATTAGCTATTCCAGTTAATCCATCTTCTCTAGCTAAACGCTCAAGTGTATCATTGGCTTTTTTAAGTTGTCTTGTTCTCTCATCAACAAGTTCTTGAAGTTTTCTCTTCTGAGTTTCAATATTCCTTATCCTTTTCTTTAATAATATAAAAAGAGTTCCTATCAAAATAATTAATATTATAATTTTAAATAACAAAGTCTGTGTAAATGGTGGAATGATCTTGATCTTAATAGATATACCCTCCTCATTCCATACACCATCATTGTTTGAGCCTTTAACTCTGAAAGTATATTCCCCGGGATCAAGATTTGTATAAGTAGCAAAACGCCTTTTTGAGTCAGTATGTATCCATTCCTTATTAAAACCCTCCATCTTATAAGCATATTTATTCCTGTCTGGAACTCTATAGTCTAAAGCTGCAAACTCAAAGGAGAAAACACTTGCTTTATATGAGAGTTCTATTTCTTTAGTTTCTGTTATGGGCCTTTTAAGGATCACATTGCCATTTAATTTTTTTCCTATATTTAAAGACTTATTAAATATTTTGAAATCTGTAATAACTATAGGAGGTATGTGAGGATTATCCTTTATACTATCAGGATAAAAACAGTTGAACCCATTCATCCCGCCAACAAATATTTCTCTCCTAGGACTTATACAAAAAGCTCCACGCATGTAACCTTCACTTTTTAAAGTATCACCAATATCATAGTTTTTTACTGTTTTTGCTTCAGGATTGAATTTAGATACTCCACTATCTGTTCTTAGCCAAATATTCCCCTCATCATCTGCTACTATTCCCATTATTTTATTACTCAATAAAGAATCTCTTCCTGAAAAATGAGTGAACTTCCCTGAGGTTTCATCAAATTTATCCAACCCCCAATCACTTCCAATCCACAATGTGCTTGTTTTGTCCTCAAATATAAAAAAAACCCGATCCATTTGCTTCTGAGCTCTTGTACCTGTATCATATTGGTATGTTCTAAATTGTTTTGTTTGTCTATCAAATTTATTTATTCCATTTCCAGTTCCAATCCATAGATTGTTAGAACTATCTTCATATATGCACCAAACCTCATCATGACTTATAGAGTTGGGATTATCAGAGTCATACTTATAATGTATAAATTTTCCTGTATCTCTATCAAACTCATTAAGTCCTCCTGTATAACATCCAACCCACAGGGTATTTGAATGATCTTCATATACACATACAGCACCTCCACTGCCCAAGCTATCATGATTATTAGGATCATATTGATATCGAGTAAATTTTTTAGTTTTTCTATCTAATTTATCCAATCCAGCATCTGTTCCAACCCACAGTGTATTCGAATGATCTTCATAGATATACCACACTTCATTATGACTCAAACTATTGGGATCGTTTTTATCATATTTATAAAGCCTGAAATTTCCTGTTGTTCTATTAAATTCATTAAGCCCTTCACGAGTTCCAATCCATATTATACCTGAATGATCCTCAAAGATTGATAATACAGAATTATCTACTAAACTATTTGGATTATTAGCATTATGTGTATAACATACAAATTTCTTCGGTTTTAAATCAAATTTATTAACCCCTCCCCCAACTGTTCCAACCCACATAATTCCTGACGAATCTTCAAATATACATCTGATATTTTTTGAACTTAATCTTCCAGTATTAGTTGAATTATCTAAAAAATACGTAAGTTTTTCTGTGTCTGGGTCAAACACATACAATCCATATCCTGTTCCTATCCAAATTTTTCTTCTTGAGTCCTCATATATATTGTTTATTGTAGTATTACCAAAAATATCTGTACCCTTTAGATTATATAAAAAACGAGTAAATGCACCTGTTTTGGAATTGAAACGATTCAATCCATTTTGGGTTCCAACCCACAAAGTTTCAGATGAACTTTTATAAAGAGCACGAATACGATTACTACTGACACTATGCGGGTTATTTGGATCATGATAGTAGTGAACAAATTGACCTGTTTTAGAATCAAAGCGATTTAGCCCATTACTTGTTGCAATCCATAACTGCACAGCTCTACCTTCTTCAATAGCCCAAATTCTATTATTACTGATACTGTTTGGATTATTTGGGTCATGTTGATAACGCACAAATTTCTCTATTTTTGGATTAAATTTATTAAGACCACCTTGATATGTTCCAAACCAAAACATACCATAATGATCCTCAAAAAGCGACTGTACACGATTATCGCTAATACTGTTGGAATCATTCTTATTGAAAATATATGAATAGAAATTTCCTGTTTTTGTGTCAAACTTATTTAAGCCACCACCCCATGTACCAATCCATATTATACCAGATCTATCTTTAAACAGATTACCTGGACTATTACTTGAAATTGAGTTGGCATTCAATGGGTCATATTTATATGCAACAAAATTATATCCATCATATCTTATAAGTCCATCAGTTGTTCCAAACCATATGAAACCTTGATTGTCTTGAACAATTGAATACACAGTACTATTAGGAAGCAAATGTTCAATGGTGATGTGACCAAACTTAATACTATCTTTTTCCGCATGCAGATTAAAAAATAAGCTTAATGTTATAATAACTCTAAATATTATTCCAAATTTTATAGATTGTTTTGTCAATCCATTCTCCAATTTATAAATTATAATTGAGTTAAATTAACTCCCCTGTTTCTGAGCAATTGGATAATACCATTTTTCCCAATTAGATGGCCTGCACCAACAACAATGAAAAATTTCTTTTTTGTTTTTAAAAATGACTCGATCTTCTCCACCATTTTTTCATTTCTATCATCTATTAGTTTTCTATAAAAGTCTTTTAATTCAGGTAAATTCTGGATACTTTCATATAATATTTTTTCCATCTCAAAAGCATTACCTTCAGACCAAGCCTTAACCATTCCTCCTACCTGTTTTCTAGATTTAGAAGCCTCTTTTAAAGTATAAAATAAAAATTTATCCTGTTGCTCAGCAGAAAAACTATCAAGAAGATTGACCTGAAATTCAGCCCCCTCTAACTCAAGAATTTCTTTTTTTTTCAAAGCCTTGTCTAAAAAATATTTATCAATTCCGAAATTTGGATCAAGACCCAATTTCATCAATTCAAAGCTCGTAATAGTCATTGCTAAAAACCATGGTTTAAACTTTTGAAAATTGGAAATATCCATTCCATATTCTTTTAGCTTTTTCTCAGCAAGAGTATAAGTCTTTTTTGAAATATTATTTTTTAATATCTTATCTCCAGCATACATTCCTCTTTGCATAATGAGTAGAATTGCTTCTGCTATTTTATCATTGGAAAGATTAGCCTCCACAACCAATACACTTGATTCCTCAAATGCATTCTCTATTTTTTTATTAAGAGGATACATATCTTTTTTCAAAAAATGAATTGAGCCTAAAATATAACTTGTATTTGTGTTTGATTGAATCTGCCACAAAAAAGTTTCCCCATTTTTTGAACCTATTTGCTTGGAACAAAAAATAGCAAAAGGGAATAATACAATAAGAAAAAATGCAATAAGGTTTCTTTTCAGGCCTGTTAATCTACACACAATATATTCTCCTTAAATTTTAAAATTCAATACTTTAAAATAGTATCTAAAACTTTATTCCTTCTTTGATTTTTCTTTCTTGTCTTTTCTCTTCTCCTTTAATGTTCTTTTTGGGGCCTTTTTTGCCTTTTTTTCTATCCTTTTTTCTCCCATTTTTCTTTCCTCCTATTTAATCTCTTTCTAAGTATAATTAATTCTAAGTGTATTGTAAAGTCCTTTTCAAATTTGTTAATGAATATTAAAATTCATTAACCTGTTAAAATTTTTATTTACAATACTATTCAACTCTTTAACAGAAATACCCCTTATTTCAGAAATTTTTTCAGCAACAATTTTTGCTCTTAAAGGAGTATTTAACTTACCTCTAAAAGGTTCTGGCGAAAGATAAGGGGAATCAGTTTCATAAAAAACCCTGTTCAGAGGTAATGTTTTTACAATTTCTCTCAAATAATCACTCTTTTTAAATGTAACAATACCTGAAATAGAAATATAATATCCCCTTTCTAATATTTCCTTAGCATCTTCCATACTCCCTGTATAACAATGAAAAATAACTGGTAAATTAAATTCCATTTGCTCAAGAGTCTTTAAAATCTCTTTTTCTGCCTCTCTGGAATGGATGAGTAATGGCATATTAACTTCTTTTGCAATATTAATCTGCCTTTTAAAAACCTTTAGCTGATTTTCAGGAGTTGATAGGTTGTAATGGAAATCAAGTCCAGCTTCCCCCACTGCAATCACCCTATTATTTTCTAAAAATTTAATTATTTTTCTCTCAATCTCCGAAGTATATTGGTCAGCATTGTGTGGATGAGCAGCAGTCATACATAAGATGTTATCATTGTATTCAAGAACCTCAAAAGTTTGCTCATACGACTCTTTCTCATAAGGGTCAGCAATAGTAACTATCTTTGAAAAACCAGAATTAAAACATTCATCAATTATCTTTTTCCTTTGCCCCTCAAAATCTTTATGATCTAAATGACAATGAAAATCTATAAAATTCATCTCAACCTCATTATTTATATAGATAGCTTCTATAATTTCAATGTTTTTTCACACCTTATTATAATATATTTTGATATTGTAAGAAACCCTTTATCTACTTTTTTTTAAACTCAAAATTTTTTAATTTGACAATTTTTTATTCATAATATATAAATTAACTTTTCATACAAAAAAATTTTCAAAAGCTGAGGTTGCATATGGGTCAGATCTTACATTTTATTGACAGTATAATAGTAAAATACAATGAGTATGTAGGCGGATACCTGCTTTTAATAATGCTCGTACCTACAGGAATTTATTTTGCTATTAAATTTAATTTCCTTCACATAACAAAGCTTTCACATGCTATTAAAGTAATAAGTGGTAAATATGACAAAAAAGAGGATACAGGAGATATCAATCATTTTCGCGCCCTTACAACAGCATTATCAGCAACAATAGGAACCGGAAACATAGTTGGTGTTGCTCTTGCCATATATTTCGGAGGGCCTGGTGCTGTATTCTGGATGTGGGTTACAGGTTTTCTGGGAATGATATTAAAATTTGTAGAGTGCACTCTCTCTTTTAAATTCAGAAAGATACACAAGGATGGATCGATCTCAGGTGGTCCTATGTATTATATGGAAATGGGTTTAAAAGAAAAATTCGGGCCTTTTGCAAAGGTTATTGCAGTGATTTTTGCTGCTGCTACTATATTGTGCTCAATTGGAACAGGAAATATGGCACAATCCAACTCAATCTCAGATGTTTTAAGATCAAATTACAGCATTCCAACATGGCAAACCGGATTAATATTATCATCTTTTGTACTTCTTGTAATTGTAGGAGGAATAAAAAGAATTGCAGAGGTTACTTCAAAACTTGTCCCTTTTATGGCTTTCTTATATTTTGCAAGCGCTATCACAGTGATTATGATCTTTTATAATAAAATCCCTGATGCATTTTTCCTGATACTTAACAGCGCATTTACTGGAACTGCAGCATATGGCGGGTTTATTGGTTCTTCTTTTATTATTACACTCAGATTTGGTGTAGCAAGAGGGCTATTTTCAAATGAAGCAGGTCAGGGTTCTGCAGCAATTGCTCATGCAGCAGCAAAAACAAAATATCCTGTAAGAGAGGGACTGGTAGCCTCAGTTGGTCCATTAATAGATACTCTTATAATCTGCAGTTTAACTGCTTTTACAATCATATTAACAGGTGCATGGAGAACAGGGATAAAGGGAGTAGGAATGACTGTAGAGGGATTCACAAGAGGGCTTTCACATATAGGAATAGGCGCAATGGGTCCACATATTGTTGCTGGAGGATTGATTCTTTTTGCATTCTCTACCATTATAAGCTGGTCATATTATGGAACAAGGGCTGCAGAATACCTGTTAGGATCAAAATCAATTAAACCATACAGATATGTTTATGGTATATTTGTATTTTTAGGTTCAATATGGGGAATTGATATAGTATGGCACTTTGTTGATATGGTAATAACATTTATGACAATTCCCAATTTAATCGCAATATTAATATTATCACCTATTGTAAAAAAGGAAGTTAAGAAATATTTTGAATTAATGAGCAAAGATCAGAACAAGCTCCTCTGATTTAACATAAATTATATACTTTTGGGGAAAAGAGAAGAAAATTTGTCTCAGAGGCAACTGTTTCAATATTTAGAGCCTCTAATCTATTAAAGAGCTTTTCTCTATTCTGTAGATTGAGTTTTGCGCTTTTGTTCTTAAAATCACCATTTGCAAGTGAAGCCAGAGCAGCACATTGAGCAACTCTTGTCACATTAAGCAGTTTGACAAAATATAAATTTTAGTTGAAAAATTCTGCAATGTATATTACATTAATCTTAGAGTATAGCTAACTCTTTACTTATAAAAAAGATGGGGATGAAACTTACATTTAATAATGCAATGCGGATAACTTGACTTTTTGTTTTAAAGGAAAAAAAATATAAAAGGAGTAAAATAAAATGAGAAAAATTATTATTGCAGGAATGTTTTTTCTTGCTTTAACTTTTATCCCCCTCAATGCTCAACGGGAATGGGCAAAAACCTATGGAGGCAGTGACAATGATGAAGCCTCGTTCATTCAACAGACGAGTGATGGAGGTTATATTGTTGCAGGATACACTCGCCCTATTAACGCTGTAAAGGGGGACATCTGGATTTTAAAGCTTAGCACAGCAGGAGTGATTGAATGGCAACGAACCTATGGAGAAAGTGACGATGATTATGCCGAATGTATTCAACAGACAAATGATGGGAGTTATATTGTGGCAGGCCACACTAAGTCCTTTGGTGCTGGAGGTTCTGATATCTGGATTTTAAAGCTTGACTCAAAGGGGAATATTAAATGGCAACGAACCTATGGAGGGAGTGACTTGGATTTGGTTTATTCCATTCAGCAGACAGATGATGATGGTTATATTCTTGTAGCCCGCACTTGCTCCTTTGGTGCTGGGAGCGATGACATCTGGATTTTAAAGCTTGACTCAGAGGGGAATATTAAATGGCAACGAACCTATGGAGGAACTAGCTATGATATGGCTTATTCTATTCAACAGACAAGCGATAGAGGGTATATTGTGGCTGGACGCACTTACTCCTTCGGTGAAGGAAAAGATGATGCCTGGATTTTAAAGCTTACTTCAAGTGGAGATATCGAGTGGCAACGAACATATGGAGGCAGTGGCTATGATGGATCTTCATTTATTCAACAGACAAGTGATGGAGGTTATATTGTTTTAGGTTACTACACTTTTGATTGCTTGGAGGGGGCTGATACCTGGATTTTAAAGCTTAATCCAGAGGGAGAGATCGAGTGGCAACAAACCTATAAAGAAATTGACGGCCATGACTTTTTCCCTCGTTCTTTTCAGCAGACAAGTGATGGAGGTTATATTGTTGCAGGCTGGATTGACCTCACTGGTTGGGCATTTGGTGATGCTTGGATTTTAAAGCTTACTTCAATAGGAGATATCGAGTGGCAACGAATCTATGGAGAAAGTGATCCTCACAGTGATAATGCTTCTTCCATTCAGGAGACAAGTGATGGTGGATATATTGCTGCAGGCTCGACTAACTCCTTTGGTGCTGGAAACACTGATATCTGGATTTTAAAGCTTGACTCAGAGGGAGAGATTGATCCATCCTGTGGATTTATAAGAAGCTCAAATGCTATAGTTTCAACCACACATATTTCCCCCTCTAATACGAGTGTAACACCTGTAAATACAAATGTTACTCCTCAGAGCACCCATATCTCACCTCAAGATACCAATATAATTTCTAATCTTATCTGTAGTAGAAAGAAAAAAGGAGGCGGAAGAAGATGAAAAAAGTATCATTTTTTGTTTTAATTTTACTTTTTATAGCGAGTTCTAATTTTGCTCAGGCACAGAAATTTCAAGTATGCATTTTTAGTGGAGTGAATCATGTTTTAGAGTATAGTTCTGAAGATGACTATGTGATGGGAGAAAATGATTTTCCTGTTACTCCAGCTCATACTCCTACAAATTTTGGTGTGGCTTTTGCTTATTTTTTCACAAAAGATATGGGAATTGAATTAGATGGAAGATATCATTTGTCTTCTAAAGTGACCTTACAAGATCCTTCAGATCAGGATACAGTGGAGATTAGTACACTTAAACATTTTGCTATCACTTTAAATTTTATCTATCAGTTTTCAAAAGGCAAATTTAGACCATACCTCGTGATAGGAGGTGGAATTGATGGGGTTTTAGGCAAAGATGAAGCTTATACTACTAAATATGGATATCCATTCACATATGAAGTCCCAGAAGAAGCTTTTGATTTCCTTACTAATATAGGAGCTGGGATTCAATATTTTATAAACCCAAATTTTGGAGCCAGACTTGATTTCCGCTATGTTTTAATATTCGATGACCCAAACAATGTCATTAGTTTCAATGTTGTTGTAGGAGGTTTCCTAAGATTCTAAGTGAGAGAAAAACGAAAAGAAAAACTTTTGACATTACGAATTTATAAAAGAGGAGGAAAAAATGAAAAGATTTTTTGTAATGTTTTTTATGTTTTTTTTATTAACAATGTTTACCTCGACTGTTCTTTTTTCGCAAGAACCTCTTCAAATAGGAGAATATGTTTTTGAAAAGGTTGAAATTCCACATCCTTATGCAGCTAATCGCGGAATTGTATGGGAGCATATTTTTGAATGGCCAAATGCGGGGTATATTTGTGTTCACTTTAGTGAATTCGATCTTGCACCTGGTGATTATGTAGAGATTTTTAGTCCCGATGAAAAATTTAAATATACATATAGAGGAAGAGGAAAAGTAGTGAGAGGAGGTGAGGCAACTATAAGTGAATTCTGGGCAGCTCACATTCCGGGTGACATAGCTATTGTAAGGCTCTACAGCAGAAATCCAAAAGGAGGATGGGGTTTTGTAATAGATAAGTGGGCACGTGGTTATAGCTTGGAAGAGATAAAGACAATTATGGGAGGAGATGTAATTATTCAAGGTGTATGCGGCGATGATAATAGAAAAAACGCTAAATGTTATAGTGGCACTATATACCAAAAAAGTAAAGCTGTTTTAGCATTGTTGACGAATGGGACGAGATTCTGTACCGGCTTTCTAATTGGTAATGAAGGTCATATCATGACCAACAACCACTGTATCGACAGTCAAACTAAGGCTGATAATACCAATTATGAATTTATGGCAGAGGGGACAACATGTGCAACCGATTGTAGATCTTATGGGACTTGCCCAGGAACTATTAAGGCAAGCTCAGGAACACTTATTAAGACCAATTTTTATTTGGACTATTCTTTAATTAAATTGCCCACAAATGTTAGTGGAACATATGGTTATTTGCAATTTAGAGATACATTGCCCATTATTTGTGAAAAAGCCTATATCCCATCCCATACAAATGGCTGGGGAAAACAACTTACTGTTGAGGAAGATTCAACAATAAGTGGTTATTGTGAAATTCTTGGCTTTGGGAAATCTATTTTTAGAGAAGCTCCAGGAGTCAAATATCAAGCTGATGTATGGGGGGGAAGCTCGGGTGCGCCTGTAATTGCCTTTAAGGACCATTCAGTAGTAGCATTGAACCATGCTGGAAGCGAAAATCAATACTCCTGTGAACCTGGCTGGGGTGTTAAAATTCCCTCTATTATTTTAGATTTGGGCTCTGCTCTGCCAAGTGATGCTATTTTTAGACTTGAAGCGCCAAGCAGTTTAACTGCTAACGCAATCACAGATACCCAAATAAACTTAAGATGGAAAGATAACTCAGAGTATGAAGATGGCTTTATAATTCAAAGGAAAAAAGCTGGTGGTACATTTTCACCTATTAAAACAGTTGGAAGAAATGTTATTTCTCACCAGGATAAAAATGTTTCAGGTGATATCACTTATTATTATCGAGTGAGAGCTTATAATAATGTAAATGAAAATTCTGCCTGGTCAAACACAGCCAGCGAAACTACCCCACCAAAAGCACCCACTAATTTAAATGCAAATGCAATTTCGTCTTCTGAGATAAAAATAACCTGGAGAGATAATTCAAAATTTGAACAAGGTTTTAAAATTAAATGGAAGAGAGATGGTTTCAGTTGGCAGAACAAAACAGTAGGAGCTGGTGTTACTTCATGGACTCACACTGGGCTTAAGGCTAAGACTAAATATTGTTACAAGATAAGAGCTTATAACTCATATGGGAATTCTAATTGGTCAAACACAGATTGTGACACAACCCGCGAGGCCCCACCAGTAGCACCAAGTAATTTAAGAGCTACTGCACCAGAGTGCTTTGAAATAAAATTAACATGGCAAGACAATTCAGATAATGAACAGGGATTTAAGATTTATAGAAAATCAGGGCCAAACTGGTATCAGATTTCTACAGTTGCACATAATATAACTAAATTCTGGGATACTGAGCTTCCTTGCAGTCAGACTTTTTCCTATAAAGTGAGAGCTTATCATAATATATTTGGAAGTTCTTCTTACTCGAATATAGCCTCTGCTAAAACCATTTCTTGTTATTATTGCAGGGGAGGCTTAAATTTAAAAATAATTCCTGATAAAAAGATTGTTAATTCCGGTGAATTAGTAACTTACACTTATAAAGTTAAAAACAATGGAGAAAAGGATTTAAAAAATATTAAAATAAAAGATGAAAAATTTGGTGACATTTCTATAGAATTTACTTTAGAAAATGGTAAAAGCAAGACTTTTATAAAAACAGCTAGTCTAACTGAAACATATACTAACTTTGCTGAAGCCACGGCTATATATTATAAAGATAGGAATAAAATTAAAAGAGTGAAAGCACATGCATGTGCTACAGTAGAGGTTAAAAAGTAGCTCTGACTTCATTTCATTGGCAGAATAGAGGACCTTATCTATTTTCGCTTTGTATTTGTTTAAACAGAGAGGGTTGCTCTTTTTCTTCAAACATTTCAGTCAGCTCTTCAATTGAAGGTAATTCAGAAATATCATTCAATCCAAAATAGAGCAAAAATTCTTTTGTTGTAGAATATAGTGCAGGAAGGCCTGGAACCCTTTTTCTCCCGCTAATTTTTATTAATTTTTTTTGAAGCAAATTTTTCACAGGTCCAACAGAATTCACTCCCCTTAAGCGGGAAATCTCAGCAAGTGTAACAGGTTGTTTATATGAAACAATTGATAATGTTTCAAGAGAGGGAATTGTTAATGTTGATGTCTTCTTTATTTTAAAAAAATCATTTAACAAATCATGCATCTCTATTTTTGTGACAAGCTGTAATCCTCCACCTGACCTTTTCAAAACAATTCCCCTTTCAGAATCTTTATACATATCAATTAATTTTGATAGAATTTCTTCAAAATCTTTTATGTTTTTGCATTTCAAAAAAGTCATGATTTTTTCTGGTTCAACTGGCTCTTTTGAAACAAACAAAACTGATTCAATAAAAGCAGTCTTTTGTTCTATTGTTTCAATGTTAAACTCTTTCTCTTCCTTCATTGAGCAATTTTATACTTACCATTTTTCCATACTGAGATTGTGTCAAATAATCTTTTTTGTAATACAATAATAATGCCTCTTTTAACCATATCAAGCAATGAAAAAAAAGCAACAAGGAACTCTTCTGTTGAATCCAGCATTTCAATATACCCGGAAAAATTTAAATATCCTTTTGTTTCTAAAATCTCTAAAATCTCTTCTTGCTTCTTTTGAATCGAAAAATCTCTTGATTTAATATTAACAAATTCTTCTTTATCCCTTTTTTTAATTAAATTCAAAAAAACTTCCGCTAATTGAAAAGAGGAAATCTCTTTAATATCAAACTCTCTTGTTTCGAAATTTTCAGAAACCTCTTCTCTTTTCCACAACAACACTTCATCATTTTCCATTTGTTTGAGCAGTTTTGTTATCTTCTGAATTTTATCATATTCAGCTAAAGTGTTTATAAGTTTATCTTCCAGCGACTCCTCATTATATATTTCAGGTGCAGGTAACAAAGAACGAGATTTAATGTATATCAAAGTTGATGCTGTCATTAAAAAATCACTCTCTCTGGAAGGGTTTATGCCTCTTTTATTCATCAAATAATCAAGGTATTCTGAAGTAATCTCTGAAACTTTGATATCTAAGATATTCATTCTTTTTTTATTAACCAAATAGAGTAAAAGGTCAAGAGGACCCTCAAAAAATTCAGTTTGAATTTCATATTTTTCTGAATACATTTTTTTAAATCACTTATATTAATACTTTTTATATCTTTACAAGCTCTCTTACTTCTTCCAATGTTCTCTTTGCAGTTTCTCTGGCTTTTTTGTTACCCTTTTCAAGAATATCCATTACACTAAGTTTTTCATACTTTTCCCTTCTCTCCCTAAAAGGATCAAGAAAATCATTCATATTCTTTATAAGTACCTTTTTGCAATCAATACATCCTATTGAGGCTTTCCTACACGCATACGAAATTTCTCTTATCTCCTCTTTTGATGAAAAAGATTGGTGAAGAGCAAAAACAGGGCAATCCTCTGGTACACCAGGATCTGTCCTTCTTTTTCGCCTTGTATCAGTTATCATTGGTTTGATTTTTTTCTCAATTGTTTCAGCCTTATCTGAGATACAGATTGTATTATTATAGCTTTTACTCATCTTTCGTCCATCAATTCCAGGAAGTTTCGGAATAGGAGTAAGAAATTCCATTGGCTCATCAAAGTATTCCCCATAAAAATTATTAAATTTCCTCACAATTTCTCTTGCAAGTTCAAGGTGAAAGACCTGATCCTCTCCAACAGGAACAATATTTCCTCTTACTATAATTATATCTATGGTTTGAAGAAGAGGATATCCCAGAAATCCAAAAGTGTTCAAATCTCTATCATTAAGCTGTATTTTCTGTTCCTTAAATGTTGGAACTCTTTCAAGCCATCCTAATGGTGTGATCATGGAAAAAATCATAAATAATTCAGTAATCTCTTTTATTGAGGATTGAAGATAAACAATGCTCTTTTCAGGGTCAATCCCAACACTAAGCCAATCGAGTAAGAGCTCTTTTATATTACCCTTTATATTTTTTGAATCATGATACTCAGTTGTTAATGCATGCCAGTCAACAATTGAGTAATAACATTGATGTTTTTTTTGAAGTTCAACCCAGCTCTTTAAAGCTCCTTCCCAGTGACCTATGTGAGAAGAACCCGTTGGTCTCATTCCACTCATTACGATCTTTTTTTCCATTTCTATCCTTACAAAAGTATCCTATAAACAATTGAAATTATTGGGTTTGCAATAATATTTAAGATATTTGAATAAATAATAATAAGAAGAATCAAGAATCCATATGGTTTGATTTTCAGATACATTTCCAAAGCTTCACCATGAAGCAAGCCTTCAATAATACCACTTCCGTCTAAAGGTGGAACTGGAATTAAATTAAAAATTGCAAGAAAGATGTTTATAACTATAAAATAATAGAGGATATAAGATAAAACTTCAATACTACCACCAGTGTATAAATTAACTATTCCAAAACTTCTTAATGTTAAAAAAACAATAACTCCTACAAATCCAGAAATAATATTTGAAACAGGACCAGCAGCAGAAATAAACATTCCATCTTTTCTTGGGTTTTTCAGATTATATGGATTCACCATAACTGGTTTAGCCCATCCAAATACAGGAGCCCCGATAATTGCAAGAAAAATTGGAAAAATTATCGTGCCAATTAAATCAATATGTGCAATGGGATTCAATGTGATTCTTCCCTGAAGCTTTGCAGTTGGATCACCGAATTTGTTAGCCATCCACCCATGAGCAGACTCATGTACAGAAATAGCAAATAAAACAACTCCAAATTGAATTATAATTAATAATATCTTATGCATTAAAAAAAAATACCATAAATAGCAGTATCAGTCAATTTTTTTATTGACAATGAAAAATAAAATTGCTATATTAAAAATTTACGCAGGAGGTCAAAAATGAAAAAATTTGTGATAATCTTTACAATTTTCTTTATAACAATTAGCTCATTCTATATTTATGCAGGAAAAAGAGAAGATAGAGAGAAATTATATCTATCAGCTCTTACTGAAAGAAACCCTGAGCTCAAACTTCAAAAACTTGAAGAATACTATAATAAATTTGGGAAAAAGAAAAAATACCAGACTTCAACCCTTTTTGTTCAACTTGTTAAAACATCACTTAAATTAAAAAAATATGATAAATTACTTAATTATGCTGACATAGCTTTACAATACAAGAAACTATCAGATGCTGAGAGATCAAACATAAAATTAAATAAAGCATATTATTATATCTATGGAAAAAAGGATTTTAAAACAGCGGAATCTTTGGCTGATGAAGTAATTGCATTTGCAAAATCAAATAACGATAAAAACCTGAATGCAGATGCATTGAGAATAAAAGTTATTATTTTGGAATCAGGTTCAAAAGATGTTGAAACAATAAAAAAGGCTTTGAAAACCTCAATTGAAATATATAATATTGATCATTCTCTAAAATCAGCTCACTTTGTTTTTTATTTCTCGAAAAAGCTTTACGATGAATTTGCACTTTATGATGAAGCAATTAACGCTCTTAAAAAGATATGTGCAGATAATAGAGCAATGGCAGGACATCTTGAACAGTTATCACTCTGGTATATGGCAGATGGCCTTAATAGCAAAGCTATAGAATATATGATGCCTTCCTATATGAGGAAGAAAAATTCAAAAAAAGCCTATTATATAGGCAAATTGATGTGTGAAACTGATGTTGAAAAAGCTTTCCAATACCTTGGCGAAGCATATGTTCTAAGCAATGAACCATATGCAACAAAAGCCATGGATTTGCTTAAAATTGAATATAAAAAAGAACTTAAACAAAAGCTAAACCAGGAAGCAGAAGGAGAGCAAGAAAATGTTAAGGAACCAGAAGAAGAGGAAATAGAAGGAGGAATTAAAAAGATAATCGAAGAAGCTAAAGCCAGGTTAGATAGATATTGACTAAATTATTTTTTTATTTTATTATTATTAAATCTTGCCGGGATAGCTCAGCAGGTAGAGCGAGGGACTGAAAATCCCTGCGTCCGTGGTTCAATTCCGCGTCCCGGCAAATTTTTTTTAAGGTATTATATATCTTAGAAGGAGAGTTTAAAACTAAAATGAAAAAAATTCTTATTTTATTTATAATAGCAATTATATTTTCAGGAGTCCTCTCATTCACAGGATGTAAAAGAATGAGAGGCGAATTTGATGTAGAAGAATTATTTGCAGATACATATAGAAATTTAATAGCAGACAATAGTTATTTTCGCTGTTCATGCACTGTTTATAGTGTAAACTTTATGATTGGCAAAATAAAAAACTGGTCATTCAAGATTTATGATAGCAAAGATGAATTGTTATTAGATATAAATGATGCAAACCAGGACTCTCTCGGATATGATATAACAGTTGAAAAAAGAGCAATTCAAAGTTATTTTTCAGGTAATGTAAACTTAAGAACAACAGATCCAGTAACAGGAGATCTCTTCAATGGTAAAGAACCAGCAAGAGTAATCTTTAGAGGCACTATTGAGGATCAGAATGGATACACATCAGATTTAGCTCAAGTAGGGCCTGCATATTACACAGAAACAAAATAAAAAAAGAGAGTAAAAAATGAAAAAAGTCAATGTTTATAGTTTTTTTGTTATTTTAATTCTATTACTTGTATTTGCCGGATGCAGTTCAAACAGTGATACAGAGAATAAAAGTGATGTTAGAGTCTCATTCTATGGATGGGATTTTAGTAAAAATACATGTGAAAATGGTGATCCTGCTCTCTCATCTGAGATTAAGGCTGCGTTCAAAAACTTTTCCGAGATTCCAGGGAAAATAGAGTTCTGGAAATTCAATATTTATAAAAATGACACTTTATTACTTACAATTGATAAAAATAATTTCGAAGATCTGGCTTGTGGGCAACAAGAACTTGTATTAGATTCTCCTATTATAGAAACCGGATGGATTGAATTGTATGGGTTTATGAAATATGATCTTTTTGGAGATATGCCAACCAAGGTTGAAATTATTGTTATAATAAAAGATGACTCAGGTTACACCTATGAAATATCAGATATACGTTAAAAAATAACTATCAAACAAAAAAATCAACTTATCTTTATATAAAATTGAACCGGAATTAACTCATTGTTTGTATAATAAAATAAAATAGAAAAATTAAAAATATAACCTAATTATCTTTTAATCCTAATTTTAAGCGGGCTTTATTTAAAATTTCAATATAACCCCTTTCTTTTTCTTCAGGAGATTTTCCATCCATTTTTATATTAAAAAAAAGGTGTTGGAGCAATATTTTAGAATTATTCGAAGTATTTTTATCGTCCATTAAATAAGATTCTGCAAGATAATCAATAGCCTCATCTATGTCTCTCCTCTGCAAAAGTTTCCCAAGAGAGTATGATATTTTTGCATCCTTTTTTAAATTATAAGACCTTTTCAAATATTCAATAGCCTTCTCTATTTCATCTTTTTTAAAATACCATAATGCAATTTTGTTTAAATATTCAGGTTTTATACTATTATCATTACAAATCATCTCAAGAGCTTCTATTGCTTCATCATATTTATTAAATTTATAATAAAGCCTGTTTGTGAAAACAAAAATATATCTTGCAAATTCAGGAGACTTTTCATATAAATAGGCTTCAATCGATTTTTTCAACACATTTTCCAATGCTTCAAGATCAGTTATTTGTTTGTCTAAAATACGAATTTGTAAACAAAAAGCAGGTATTACAAATTTTTCATTTAACCCAGAATTTGAGTCATTTTGAATCATCAATTTACCAAGATTAATAACAAACTCAGAATAATTATAAGCCTTGGTTAAATTTATTTCGCTAATAACATATGCATTTGAAATTTGTAAATATAAACCTAATTTATTTTCCTCATTTATCCATTCGAATTTTAATGCTTTTTCCCCATATTTAATAACTCTATCGAATTTTTTTGATTCAAAAGCTGCTCTTACAATATGTAAAAAAAAAATCTTCTTCATATTATGCTGTTCACTTCTATTTTTATTATAATACTCTTCCAATTTCTGAAATTTTAATACTGGGTCTTTCTCTTTCAGAGCATTTTCATACATATCTTTAGGATTATCATTCTGAGCAAAAATATACATTGAGCTGAATAAGATTAACAATAAATTCAATAATATAATTCTTTTCATATAATTTTTCTCAGTCCTTTTTTTAATTAATCAAGGTATTTAAATAATCTTTTATAAAAAAGCTTAAAATATTAATAAAATTATTTTTGTTTAGGAAGAGATTTAATAATCTCCTTTGCAGTCATTGCTTCCTGGCTATCAGGATCCAATTCAACAACCTTATTAAACATTTTAACAGCAGTTGCAAAATCACCTTTATTTAAATAAGCATAACCAAGTTTTAAATACGGCACATTCCATGTGGGCTTTATCTTTGAAGCCATTTTAAAATAAGTAATAGCAGCATCCATATTATTGCTATTTAGATTAATTTCTCCAACATTATAAGCAAGTATCTCATCCTCCGGGTTCATTTCAATTGATTGTTTGAAATAAGACTGAGCTTTTTCAAGCTCTTGTTTATTCAAATATATTCCACCAATAGTTCCCAGAGCTTTTGCTGCTGTTGATATATCTTTCTTTTCCTTTGCCTTTTTAATAACCTCTTCATAAATCTCAATTGCCTTATGCAGGTCCCCTTTTTCTCTATAACAATCACCTATCTTATAGCTAATTTGATAAACATCCGGTGCTTTTTCTATAACCTTTTGAAATGCTGCAATTGCTTCATCATACTTTTTTTCTTTATATAATTCATTTCCCTTTTTAAGGAATTCCACAAGATCTTCACTCACAACAGCTTTATCCATTGCTTTTAATTTCAGAATAACAGGTGGATTTTTTGATAATTGCCTTACAAAAACAAGAGTATTTGTCGGTACATACCCATCTGCTGAAGCTGTGACTCTGAATTTTCCAGTTCCAAGTGTAATAACTGACCATACACCTTTTTTGTCTGTTATTCTTTCAAATTTCGTTATCTCATCCTCAAACAGCAATACTACTTTTGCATTTTCAATCGGGTTTTCAGCTTCATCAAGCACCTTACCTTGAAGTCTTCCTTTTCCTCTGCTCTTCTGAGCATATAATGGATTTAGCAATAAAACTGAAAATAAAACTATTGCAATAAAGATCTGAAATTTCCTGTATTTCATATTTACCTCCATAATATAAATTTTTTTATTTAATTTTCATTTTCAAAGTTTTTTCAACTTTTTTCTTATCATATGAATTTTCTAATTTCAATTTTAATGTATAATTTCCCGGAGCTAAATTTATATCTAATAACTCTTTTATTAAATAATATTTCTCAAGCTTCTCTAAATCTTCTTTTGTAATAGAAATTAAATAAGATTTTTCAAAATCCCACACTCTTTTGTTTTTAGTTTTAAAAATTTCAATAAAAAGATTAATAGAGGTTTGAAACTTCTTTCCCTCATCTTTTGCCTTAAAAGATATCACTTCATACGGGATTGAAACCTGAAACTTAGTTTTCCCATTCTTTAATTTATCCATCTTAAATTTAAAATCAAAAATGAGTTTTTCTTTTATAACATCCTGGTTTAATACCATTCCTGCTTTTGTTAATTCAATCATGTGATAATTACTTAAAGGTACGAGTTCATAACTTCCTATTCTATGCTTATCAACAAACAGAACCGGGAAATACCCATAATACCATATCTCTACTGGAGGTTCATAAAATGAATATCCCATAGGATATACCTGTCTGTTATCAGGTGGTCCTAACATTATATAAACACGCCCCCTATCACTCAGCCATCCATGTCTGCCTCCGCTTGCAAATAGTCTGTTCGATTCTTCAATACGTGACAAATATGCCTCTTTGTATATATTTCTTTCAGTTTCAGGCTCCGGGTCTCTCTTTTTCCAAAAATCTATTTTAAATTGTTCTCTTTCATTATCTGAAATATTCAAAAAGATCTTTTTCTCCTGTTTTGTGATAATATATCTGACAAGAGATAAAAACTCTTTATCTTTATGGGGCAAACTTTTTCTCAGTTTATATTGCTGAGAACATGCTATCTGGAAAAAAATAAAACCAATAGATATAATTAAAATATTCCTATTTTTTATTCTATTTTTTTCCATTATTCACTCCCTTTAATCTTAATACTAAATTCTTAATTTTCTCCTGTTTTGGATCCTCCTGTAAAGAGATCTCCCAGAATTTAATAGCTTCCTTTTTATTTCCAACATTTAAATAACAGTGTGCCAATGCATTCAAAACATTTATATTCATGCCAAGATGAGTAAGGTATTCTCCATAAAAATTGATTGCTTCCTGATATTTTTTCGATCCATGCAATGCTCGAGCTTTAATCAATAAAAATTTGTTCCTATTAGCACCTTTCAAAAATGGTTCGACAATATTCTCAATTTTATTGTACTCTTTTAATCTCAAAAGAACACGGCAAAAATCAACAGAATACTTTAATGATAGGGGATTATAAGAAAAAGATTTTTCAAAAAAGTTTTTAGCACGTTTGTAATCTCTCTTATTGAAATATTGATTACCTAAGATATTAAATTTCTCAGTTTTGTCAGCCTTATTCATAGGAAGGGAAAGAATCCAGGGCCTTTTTAATTTTAAAGGTGCAATATAAAAATCAGAGTTTTCTTCTAAAACCTTATTATTCGCATTATATACAGAAACCTTAAGAGAATAATAATCACATAAAAAATTTTTTAAGGAGACTTTTTCCAAAAAATTCATATTTTTATAGTCTCTTATATTTTTCTCCATAGAAAAAACGATTTTTTTATCTTTATCCTTAATGATTTTATATTCAATTATACCCTTTTTCTCAAATTCAGAAGATAGGCCTTTAATTTGAAACCATATAAAAAGTGTATCAATAGAATTAAAATCATTTCTTGGAGATGGTACAAGCTGAATATCATCAAGCACAAAAGGCTTTAATCTTCCCTTATATTTTATATTATCAATTGCGCGATTTGCAAGCATTATTGAGCTCATCTGAGGTCCATTAATATCAGATACAATCAAATCACCCTCAGTTGAAGTGAACTCTTTACTGACTGTATTCATAAGCAGGATATTATATTTGTAATTACCCTTTATTAAAGGAAACATATCCTGAAAACTGAACAGCTTATTTTGAATACTTTTAAGTTTTGAAACTTCTAATTTTATTGGAATCTTTTTAGTAAATTGATAAATTGTTCTATTATTCATATCAGTAACTCTACCATTTATCTCAAGGTTTGTATATAAATAACCTTCATAACGCTCTAAAGAAAGCTTTTTCGGCTCAATTAAATAGTGAACAAAATTTGTACCTGATTTATCTTTAAATACTTTTATCATTGAATGATTATCAATGTAATTGATCATTTGCTCAACTTTTACAATACCTCTATATTTTAATATCTTATCAGCATAGGAATCATTTACCCTCTTTGTTGGTGCATGCGGAATTTTAGATGCAATAAGCAATTCTGAGGAAACAGATGGTGAAACAGCATGTCTGCTCTCACTTGGAATCAAAGTCAATGAGGTCCTGGCTACTATAGGTTCGATTTCATACAACTCATTATAAGCTCTATTATAATCAATTGCATCTCCCATATAATTTGTAAGAAGCCCTGCAGGTCCATATTTAATAGGACTATACAACACATATTCACCTATTCCATCTCTTTTAAAAAACACAACATTAAATGAATTCGGCAGTCCATATTCCACTTTCCCCGAATAAAACCATATAATAGTAGGATACATTCCTGTTTTGTTTACAAATCTATCTATCTGATTTGCTTGACCAAGAATTATATGTATACGCCCCATATCTGATCTCCAGCCAGGACCCGGTGCTTCATGGCCATACCATCTGTTTGAATATTCTATTCTTTTATAATGTTCTATTTTAAACTCATTTTCTTCAGTATTCGGATTTGGATCTCTTTGTTTCCAGAAAGCCTTTATAAAAACATCACGCTCTCTATCTGTTTTTAATAAGAGAAATACCCTCTTTTCCATAGGTGTTATTATATACACAACCTCTTTTTCAAACCAATCTCTATATCTCTTAGGTAAATCCTTTGATTTGTTTTTAGCATAACTAAAATTTAGAGGAATAATTAAAATAATTATTATCAGACAAATAATAGCTCTTTTCATAACATAACACTCCTAAAAACATAATTTTATCATAAAAAATGGATAATTAAAAGTATAATTTGGCTTATGGATTAATTTTCAGGATTGGAATGGAAAAAAAAAGCCCCCCGGAAAACCGGGAGGCTTTTTTTATATTTTTCAGTTATTCTATTTCAGATTAGAATACGAACTTTAGACCAATTCTTGCTGATATTGGGGGAAAGAATTCCAACTCTTTCATGAATTTCGGATCTGGGTTAGGATTGTAATCACTGAGTTCCCATGAATTTGCAAGAAGCGCAGCATCTGATACTGGTATGTTCTGCTCAGAAGGCATATTCCACACTCTACGTGCTGTTTTAGTATCCAATATATTATCAACATTCAAACTGATAACCAATTTGTTTGATCCAATATTTAATGCATATTCAAGATAAAGATCTGCCCACATTAAGAATGGAGTTCTTCCAATATCTCCTCTTCCAAATGGCAAATATCCATCAGCCCAGACCTGATATTCTGTTGAAATTGGAGTTCCGCTCATTGCAGTTGCTGTCATTCCTACAGTTAATCCCCATGGGAATACATATGAACCATATGCCTTGATCTGATGAGTCCTGTCTGTTGCCAATGGTCCATCAATCTTGTTCAATTCTTTGTCATATGCTAAGAACCAGAGATCAAAAAATCTCTCAACATTCGGATCGTTTCTACCATATTCATCAGAACTTGCAAGGCCTGAGTAATTACCTTTTAAACTGCTCCATGTATATGAAGCTCCGCCCCACCAGTTATCGCTGAATTTTTTCTCTATTCCTAAATTAACTGCCCAGTATTCTCTCTTTGCCTTTGGAGTATCAAGGAAATCATTTGAAAACTTACCACCATTTTGCTCTGTTAATGACCAACCATATCCTGGATTACATGTATAATACATCTCACCTTCTGGAGTCATAACACCAACATCTTCGATTGCATATCTTAAATGTTTATTAACAACACGAAGAGTTACTGCTACATTTTCCATGATCTTCTTCTCTGCTCCAATAACTATCTCCTGCTGACTCATTGGTTTTAAATCAGTATCTGTTGAATCAAATGAAGGAATACGCCAATCCAATGTTGTTATATATGTTCCCGGGAAATTCCCATTAATACCAATAGTATCCCATTCATATGTATCGAGAGTAAAATATGAACTCTTCCATTTCATTCCACCATATGAACCCTCTGCCATAGAAAGTTTCATAACATCATAGAAAAGTCCATAACTACCGTAAACCTTTAAAGAAGAATCTCCATATACATCATAAACAAACCCGATTCTTGGAGCAATCTTATCTCCAAAACCGAATTGTACAGGTGGATAATCATATTCTGGAAGATCACTGTATGAAGGAATATCCTCTTTTTCAGCTCTTACGCCAATGTTAATGGTAAATTTATAACCAATTGTCCAGCTGTCCTGTAAATATAATGCCCAGCGTGTTGAATTTGGATTTGCAAAAACACCATATGCAGGGTTATCATGTACTGGATCCTGGCCTCTTACTGCATATGTTCCATATGTACCTTGATAGGTTGTACCTCCCCATGTGAATGTACCTCCCCATCCAAAGAGAACATAAGGATTGGTAAATGAATCATCAACATCTGTTTCAATCCTTACCCACTGAACACCGGCCTTGAGTGAATGTTCTCCTCCTGCTGTTAAATAATAATTAAAATCAAGATTAGCACTTGCTCTATTTCGAATTCTCTTCTTTGTCTCTAAACCTGCATCATAACCATAATTATACCATCCATAAGGTTTCTGATACTCTGCTGGAATTTCTAAAGGAGTCCCATCAAATTCATGAGTTGATGTTAGATAATAAGCAGGTGCTTCATTTAAAAATCTCCATCTTGGCTCTGATTTTGTTACTAACTGGTTTGTCTTATCTATGTAAAAGTATCCGCCTCTTAAACTAATAAGAAGGTTGTTACCAACTACATAATCCATTGAACCAGTTGCTGTCCAGTTTGGAAAATCAAATCCATAATCTGCATATACATCTTCTGAGTTACCTGCACCTGATCTGCCCGGGAGTAATCCTCTCTCGCTATGCCAGCTGTTCATATAGCCTAATGAAACACGAAGATCCTTAAATGGCTGTGCTGTCATCTTAGCACTATAATTCCAATATTTCCTTTCAAATGTATAATCTCCTTCTGGAATATCACCACTCAACCATTCAATATGTCTTTCCTGTTTTGTAAATACAGGCAAAAATGCTCCGAAGAACCATACTTTGTCTTTAAGAATATATCCCCCAAAATTAAATCCAACTTCAAACCTGTCATACTTATCCTTTCCATATAAATCCTGATAATTTACATGTTCAGCAATACTGTAATCCAGAGGATTATTACGAAGAGTGTCTCTCTCTTTTCCATTAAGCTTACTACCACTGTAATAACCAATTAATTCACCATGAAACTCATTTCCACCTGAACGTGTTATAACATTTATAACTCCTCCCATTGCTCCGCCGAATTCTGCTGCATATCCACTTGACTTTATCTGTACCTCATCTACAAACTCAATTGCTGCACTCTGTGCTGATGTTCCATCATAAAGTTCAGTTGTATCCATTCCATCAATATAGAACTGGTTCTCTGCTCCTGATGCTCCATCTACTGATATACCGCCAAGCCATGCTTCATCATTAACTGAAGGCATTGTTGTAACAAGAGAAGAAAAGTTCCTACCCCTTGGTAATGTCTCAATTATCTCTTTTGTAAGTGTCATTGCTGATGCTGTGCTCTTAACATCAATCATTGGTGCTTCACCCTCAACTGTAATGGCTTCCTCAATCGTTTGAAGTGACAATTTCACATTCAAAGACAATGTCTGCTCAACTGTGATTGAGATGTTCTTTCTGATGATTGTGCCAAACCCTTCAAGTTCAAATTTAACAGTGAAATTTCCGGGCCTTAAACTAAAGAGACGGAAAACACCATTCTCATCAGTTATGGCAACTGTAGATCCAACCATTTTCGGGTTGGTTGCAGTAACAGTAACACCAGGTAAAGCTGTGCCTTCCTGATCTGTTACTTTTCCCATGATCTTTGCTGAAGTTGCCTGAGCGCATATTAATCCGCTCATTACTACAACAAGGATCATTGTCAGTAAAAGTTTGTTTAATTTCATATAACCTCCTAAAATTATATTACATAAGATTATGTGCAAGAATAATGCCAACTTGAAAACATTATCAAAAGCCTCTATAATAGAGGATTCTTTATGTTAAATATTTAGAGAATTCAAAAAATTGAATTATAATTCAAAACAATGAAATATCAATGAAATTTATTTTATATAAAATACAACATTTTCAAGAACCGCACATATTATTACTATTCCTGTAATTATTGTTGACAAAAATATAATATTATAATATTATAATATTATGGTGGCAATAAGGAGGTTAATATGGGTGCAACAACACTAAGATTAAAAGACGAAAAACTGAAAATATTAAGAGCAATCTCTGGATATGAAAACAGACCTTTAAGCAAAATATTCGATGAATTGATTGAAGAATATATTAACAGGCACAAAGAGACCGTGGAAATATTGAAAGTTCAAAATATTGTTTATGAATGCACTGAAGGTTTGAATGAAATCAAATCAGGGAAAGGAAAGGATCTTGATGATCTGGAAGATTGAAGTATCAACTAAATTTGAAAAATATTACAAAAAATTATCACAAAAAGAAAGGTTAAGAATAAAAGATAAGTTAAGGGAACTGGAAAAATTA
>JAUWQW010000009.1 GCA_030610885.1 Candidatus Aminicenantota bacterium
GATGGAATTACAGGTAGTTCAAAACTAATAATTCTATTTGTGTGTATAGGAATTTGGATATTTGTATTAGGTATGTGGGGAGAAAACAAACAAACAAACCATAAAGGGTGTCGATAGGTTTTGTCAAGACATTTTCAAGATTACTTTAAAACTTAAATGGCCATTTAGTATTCCGAATAGTTACAAAATAGTAATTACTGAACTGTTACATAAAAGGATGAAAGGGACGATAGGTTTTGTCAAGACTTTTTTAGGCAGCATTAAAAAAACTCCCTTTTAAAGCATGTTTTTTTTCTAACTGTTTCATATAATATTTACAACCCTTACCCCCTCTCTTTTTTTATATTTTCTAATTGACAGTAAAGGGAAATTTCTTTTTATTATTGCTCTCATCAATTTCAGCAACTACATTATATACATCTGCTATTACTGTCACCAGATAGTTCTGTGCCACAGACAATCGCATTTTACGGCTGATCTTAAAGGATTGACCGGGATTGAGAACTGGGATGTAGAAAATTTTGCCCTTTGTTTCACCACCAATTCGAAATGAGGCTTTTGAGACAGGTGCAGATAGTGTGCCAATATTTTGAATCTCAGCAAAGAAGTAGATTAGATCATTGGTGCCGGGATTACTTGGTTTGATATACACACGTTTAACAATTAGATCTGGTCCTTTTGGCTTTGGGCACTTTAACCGTTTGGTTAAACTGTTATTGTGCTCATTTAGTTCAGAAATTTTAGAATTATCATCTGCTATTGCTGTAATGGAGTGAAGTCCAGGAGGAACTGTAGAAAAACTATCGGTTTTAAACCAAATATTCTTAATCTCTCCACCCGGTATTTTTAATTTCCCATCAGGATCAACTTTACGTAAGTATCTACCAACTGAGGGTATGGATCCAATCTTAACCCTTACAGACGATGCTTTGCTGTCATCCCCAACCATCCCATACTTCTCATCTGGAACACCGGCTGTGCCGATATTTTTGATTGTGATTTCAACCTTGCACTCATTATTGAGTTTAATCACTCTGATGTTTGTAATTGTCAGATCCGGCAATTTTACCCTGGTCAGAATACGAGGTTTAACTGTTGTAGAGTTTTTGTCAAATTTTTCCTGAGCCATCAGACTTGACATGCATAACCCTATAAAAACAAACATGATAATCAATTTAACTTTCATTATTATCCTCCTAAATTAAGCTTAATAATATTAAATAAAAGTTTGACCATAAAATCTCAATTATAAGCAAATTATATAAATATTCATGATGTTGAGTTTTGAGTGTTAAGTTTTTAGTTTTGAGTTAAAAAAAGATAAAAGTAAAATGATAACAAGAAAAGCTCTTATTGTCATTTAATTCCTTAAATAGCAATAAAGGAACTTTCTGTTATTATTTAGTGCATGATTAATAAAAAAGTCAGGGAAATAGTAATAAAAAAATTCTTATTGACATTTTAGCATTAAAATGATAATATAGCTTGAATGTTAAGACTAGAATTTTTATTGAATAGAAATACGAGGTGAAACATGTATAACGCCGGAAAATATAAACAACAGTTCGAATATAAAAGTTTTTTGCCTTCTCTAATTAATAAGAATTATGAGTGGACGGATAAGCAGATAGTGCTTTTGCTTGAGGAGGCTATGCGTTATTTGGGTGAACTGAATGCTTATTCAACTCTTGTACCGGATGTGGACTTTTTTATTCAAATGCATATTGCAAAAGAAGCAACGACCTCAAGTCGAATCGAAGGGACAAGAACAAATATTGATGAGGTTGTATTGCCGGAAAGCGAAATCAGTCCTGAAAAAAGAGATGACTGGGCTGAAGTGCAAAATTATATAAAAGTAATTAATTTTTCTGTTGGGCAACTTGAAAAAATTCCTTTATCTATGAGATTGCTTAAAGAAGCTCATAAAAGATTATTGTCTGGCGTAAGAGGACATCAAAAGTTGCCAGGTGAAATTAGAAGGAGTCAAAACTGGATTGGTGGATCAAGCTTAAAAGATGCTTTTTTTATTCCACCTCACCATGAGGATTTGCCAGATTTACTGACCGATCTTGAAAAGTTTTGGCACAATAAAGAAGTTAATCTTCCGCATTTAATAAAAGCTGCTATTAGTCATTATCAATTTGAGACGATTCATCCTTTTCTTGACGGTAACGGTCGAATAGGAAGACTTCTTATTACTTTACAACTTGTAGACATGAATATTTTAAATAAGCCTTGTTTATATCTTTCAGACTTTTTTGAAAGAAACAAAGGATCATATTATGACTCGCTTACTGTAGTGAGAGCGTCAAATGATCTTGATCAATGGATAAAATTTTTCTTATCGGGAGTGGTAGCAATAGCAAAGAATGGAAAGGACACCCTTGAAGCTATTGTAAAGTTGAGAAAACAGTACGAAGATAAAATTATGACACTTGGTAGAAAAGCTAAGACAGCGCAGAAATTTTTATTGTTTCTTTTTTCGCATCCAGTTGTGTCAATTAGTCAAACTGCTGAATATTTGGGGGTCGGCTTTGCCGCTGGCGGAAGAATAACAGCTGATTTTCAACGATTTGGATTCTTGAAAGAAGTAACAGGATTTTCAAGAAATAGATTCTTTGCTTTGTCGGAGTATTTAAAATTATTTAAATAGAGACAAAACATAAGTAAAAAGGAAAAAGTAGGGGTTTGATAAATCAAACCCAGATAGTATAGCGTGGTCATCCATTAGAAGTTAATTGTCAAGTAGATAGACTAATTTTTTTGATTTTATAATTCTCTATATTTGATCTTTTCAATAATGCTACAATTTCCTCTTTTGTATATGAAGCATTGATTGAAGAATAGAGGTAAGGTTTTATTTCTTTGGTTTTGTCATGACTTTCATAATAAACTTAAGCAGAATGCTCATGTTCCTTTTCAGATCACTAACAAAAAAATGATTTGTCAATACTTTTTTAATTCTTCCAATTCCCTTTTTTATGTTTTCTATTTTTCGCATATTTTTTACCATAAAAATGTATCCTCTTCCACACTTGACTTTGTATCTATATTATAGTATATATAGCTGTTAATGAAAAAAACCCTTTTTTTTCTCATAATTTGCTTTATTTTTGTCAGCTTTATAAATTCATATCAAGATGATTATTTAAAAATTACCTCAAATGTAACTCCTAAAATTATAAGACAGGGTGAAGAAGGCATCTTAAAAATAAAAATTACCCCAAGAAATGACATAAAAATATCTTCCCATCCAGAATTTATTATAAAATTAAATGAGAATAGTGATCTAACATTTTCAAAAGTCTTTTTTACAGCATCTGAACTTGATTTTCAAACAAAACAAGAAGAAAATATTGTTTCTCTTGACTTAGAAAAAGAGATTGCAATACCATTTAAAGTAAATGAAGAGTCTCTTATAGGTAAACACAAAATCAGTGGCGAAATCGTTTTTACTGCTGTTTTTAAAGATCATTGGTCTCTTAAAACATATCAAAAATTTTTTACTAATTTTGGTTCTAGAAGAAATTATAAAAAGAAGAAAAGGTAATGCATCTTTTACAAAAAAGAATCATTTTGGTTAGTAGCTTATTAGTTTATAAAAATGGATTCTTTACATTAAAGTATTATAAATTTAGAACAGATAGACAATCAGGAGCAAATTATGGACGTTTTTAAAAAATGCAATGATTTCACTAAAGCTGAAGAAGTGAAAGAGTCAGGACTTTATCCCTATTTCACAGAAATTGACAAAGTTGAAGGGAATTATGTATGGGTAAATGGGAAAAAAATATTAATGGTTGGCTCTAACAATTATTTAGGACTATTTGATAATGAAACAGTAAAACAAGCTTCAATCAAAGAGGTGAAAAAATTTGGTACATCTACATGTGGTTCAAGATTTTTAAATGGCACATATTCTATTCATGTTGATCTTGAAGAGAAAATTGCAGAGTTTATGGGTAAAGAAGAGGCCTTAACATTTTCAACAGGATTTCAAACAAACCTGGGAGTAATTGATGCAATAGCCGGGAGAAATGATGTTATAATAATTGATAGAATGGACCATGCTTCAATTGTTGATGCTACCCGACTTTCCTATGCTCAGGTTACAAAATTCAGACATAATGATATGAAAGATTTGGATGAGAAACTCAGTAGATTACCTGATAGTAAAGGAAAATTCATTGTTGTTGATGGAGTCTTTAGCATGGAGGGTGATCTATCAAATATCCCAGAGATAGTTAAACTTGCAAAAAAATACAATGCCCGTGTAATGGTTGATGATGCTCACGGTATTGGGGTATTAGGAAAAAATGGAAGAGGAACTTGCGAACATTTTAACATGTTAAAAGAAGTTGACCTTATTATGACGACTTTTTCAAAAGCTTTTGCTTCTCTTGGAGGATTTGTAGTTGGTGATCACAAGATCATTCAATACATAAAACATACAGCAAGAAGTCTCATATTTTCTGCTTCAATAACACCTGCTGCATTAGGAGCAGCTCATAAAGCATTAGAGATCATTCAAAATGAACCATGGAGAAGAGAGAGACTCTGGGAAATAAGTAAAATTATGAATAAAAAATTAATATCTATGGGTTATCACACAGGTAATACAGAAACCCCGATAATTCCTGTATTTTTAGGAAATGATGAAAAAACCTTTATGTTATGGAAATTTTTGAGGGATTTTGGAATATTTTGTAATCCAGTAATAGCACCTGCTGTCCCTCCTGAAGATTCAATGATCAGAACCTCATTTACAGCTACTCACACAGACGAAGATCTTGATTTTATCCTTAAAGGCTTCTACGAAGGGGGAAAAGCTTTAGGATTGATTTAGTAAGACCTATGCATACTTTAAAATTTTGAATATATCAGCTGTAATAGTAAGTTATAATTCAGATAAATTTATTCAAGACAATCTAAACTCTTTGTTTAAACAAACACACAAATTTAAGCAAATAATAGTTATTGACAATAATTCTACTGATAACTCTTTAAAAATAATTAACAAATTCAATAATATTGAAAAAGTCTTTTTAGATAACAACCTTGGATATGCAAAAGCTGCAAATATTGGAATAAAAAAAAGCAGCTCTGATTTAATCCTTATTGCAAATTCAGACATTATTCTTGATTCTCATTTTAACCACTTAGTTATAAAAAAATTTGAAGAGAATAAAAAAATAGCTTTGCTTTCTCCCCTGATTTTAAGGTTTGACCACACAACAATAGATTCTGTTGGTCAAATTTATTCTAAATCTCTATATCCATTAGAGATTGGATATAATAAAAAAATCAACAAATACAAAATTGAAGAAAAAGAGGTGTTCTCAGTATGCGGTGCAGCCACTATTTTTTTAAGAAAATCTTTAGAAAAATTAAAGATTTTTAATGAATATTATGATGAGGACTTTTTTATTTTTTGGGAAGATTTTGATATCGGGTGGCGAGCAAACCTCTATAACCTAAAATCAATTTTTTATCCAAAAGCAATTGTATATCACTATAGAGGTGGTACCTTAAAAAAAAATATCTTATCGCGTTTCTCACTATCTATAGGTCGTAGTTCCGAAATAAAATACCATATTATAAAAAACAGGTATTTAACTTTAATAAAAAATTTTAGATTCAAAAAATTCTGGTGGACAATTCCATTTATCTTTTTTAAAGATATTTTGTGGGTTGGAACATTGACTTTAAGTTCTCCTAAAATTATAATCAAATTGCTTAAATCTGGCAAATATTTAAAAAATGCTTTTAGAAAACGTAAAATAATAAAAGAACATGAATGAAATTATAATTATATTATCTTTTATTCTTGCTTTCTTCATGTCAATCTATGGAACTCCATTGGCTCAGAAAGTAGCTTATAGATATAATATACTTGATTTTCCAGATGATGCCTTAAAAAAACAGAAAAAGCCTATCCCATATATGGGTGGTGTTATTGTATATTTTGCATTTATCTCACCTGCAGCTCTGTTATTTGATTTCAACAGTGAATTGTTGGGCATTTCATTTGCCTCATCAATTATTTTGATAATTGGTTTATTTGATGACCTTAAGGCTCTTACTCCAAAAATAAAGTTTCTGTTTCAGATCATTGCTACATATATACTACTGAAAAGTGGTATTTACATAAACTTATTGTTTATTCCTCCATGGTTAAATATTGTTCTCTCCTTTATATGGATTTTATCTATAATAAATGCATTTAATATTATTGACATTATGGATGGTTTAGCATCTTCCGTAGGTGTGTTAGCCTGTTTAACAATCTTTGTTATTTCACTTTATAACAACAATTTTTTGATCTCTATTTTATCTTTAAGTCTAGCTGCATCTTTACTTGGTTTTTTAAAATTTAATTGGGAGCCAGCCAAAATTTATTTAGGAGATGCTGGTAGTATGTTTATTGGACTTGTTATTGGAGCACTTACAATTATGGGAGATTATTGTAAATACAATGATATTGCATTTGTTTCAGGTATACTTATTCTCTCAATACCTATTTTCGATATGATTTATGTGATGATATTAAGACTGTTGCATAAAAAATCCCCTTTTTTCGGAACTGCTGACCACTTTTCCCTTAGGTTAAAACAAAAATTCAATTTGTCCTTTTCAAAAACTGTTAGCATAATAATAATAATTCAATTGGTATTGTCAGCTATTGTTATTTTAAACTTTTACACAAATCAAATAATAACAATTATTACTACAATAATAGTTCTTGCCTTCTTTTTACTATTAGGGATAGAACTTGCAAAAGAAAAGATGAAATGATTTTAATCATAGGCGCTGGAATTTCAGGTATAAGTGCTGCAAAAAACCTAAAAAAGGATTTTTTAATACTTGAAAAAGAAGGCTATATTGGAGGACTTTCAACTCAATACAAATCAAAACAGTATTTTTTTGATTATGGTGGTCACTATTTTCACTTCAAAGATAAACCTGAAACAAAAGAATACCTTGAAAAATTTACAGATTTTAAAAAATATAAAAGGAATAGCAAGGTATATGTTTTAGATAAATATATACCTTTTCCCTTGCAATTTCATCTTTCATATTTACCCTCAAGAATAAAAAATGAGATCCTTAAAGAAATACTTAACCGTACAGAAAAACAATCGGACAATTTGTGTGAATTCATTGAGATTAATTTTGGCAAAAAACTTTCTGAACTGTTTTTCAAACCCTTTTTAAGTAAGTATTATTGTTTTGATTTAAAAAAAATAATTTCAAATATGGATAAAGGTAGTATACCAATTCCAGATAAAAAAAGCGTTATTCAGGGCTTTAACGGGAAGGAATTTTTGGAAATCGGATATAATCCAAACTTTTATTATCCTGAAACATCCTTAAAAGAATTTTTCAATAATTATTCAAAGGATATAAAAAATAACATTATGCTGAATGAAGAGATTTTATCAATTGATATTAACAAAAAAACCGTTAAAACAAAAAATAATGTTTTCCAATATAAATTTTTAATAAATTCAATGCCCTTAAAAAAGATCTTACAAATTATTAAACAGAAAAACAATTTTCCTTCACATACAAAATTATCTAACACTTCAACGCTTGTAACAAATATTGTGTTAAAAAAGAAAAGAAAAAATTTTCATTGGGTATATTTACCAGAAAACAAATTTCCTTTTTACAGAGTTGGTTTTTATCCATCAAAGGAAATTCCTGTTTGTTATCTTGAAAAAACATTAATTAACAAAATAAAACATAATAAAGCTAATCTGCTAAAAGATACAATAATTACTTTAAAAAAATTAAATTTGATTGAGAATAAAAATGAGATTTTATATTTTGACACAAAAGTGATTCCAATTTCTTACATAATTTTTGATAAAAACTGGAAAAATGTGGTACCTCAAACAATAGAAAAATTGAAAAAATATGGGATCTTTTCAATTGGAAGATATGGGGCATGGAATTATACATCAATGAGTGATGATGTTAAATCAGCAATAATCACAGCAAATACAATAAATTCGCTCTATTAAAAGAGAATTTGAAAATATTAAAACCAGATATTAAATCGGGATTGAATCATCTGCATCTATTTTAACTTTATCAAGAGAAACAAGCTTATCTCCAGATCTAAGATTAAGAACCTTTACACCCTGAGTAGCTCTACCTTGAGACCTAATTTTTGAACTGTGTTGCTTGTTTAATATCCCTTGCTCAGAAGATAAAATAATATCATCATTTTCACCCAAAGTAACAAGTCCAATAACTTTCCCCAGCCTTTCATTTAATCTCATATTGATTAATCCTTTCCCACCCCTTTTTTGCAATCTATAAAGAGATGCATCTGATTTTTTACCAATTCCATTTTCAGTAACTGTTAAAATACACTTTTGATCTCCTACAATTATATCTGCCCCAACAAGAAAGTCATTTTTATTTAACTTAATTCCACGCACACCCCTTGCTCCTCTACCCATTTCTCTTACATCCTGTTCACTAAATTTAATTGCCTTTCCCAAATTGCTACCCAATATTATTTCACTATTGCCATCAGTAATTTGAGCTTCAAAAAGCAAATCATCTTCATCAACATTAGCAGCTATTATACCATTGACCCTTGGTCTTGAGAATGCAGTAAGAGATGTCTTTTTCACATATCCCTTTTTTGAAAATAGCACGATATATCTATCAGAAGAGAACTCTTTAACATTAATTACAGAGCAAACTTTTTCTTTTTCATCTATTCCTATTAATCTATTCAAAGGTTTGCCTCTTCCAATTGTATCACCTTCTGGTATATCATAAACCTTCTTCCAAAACATTCTTCCTTTTTGCGTAAAAACAAGAATATAATCATGTGCAGATGCAACAAAAATCCTTGATATCACATCTTCTTCTTTAAGACCAAACCCCCTTTTACCCATTGTTCCTCTATTCTGGTTTTTATATGTACTAAGAGTTGTCCTTTTTATATATCCTTTTTTTGTAAACAATATGACAAAATCCTCATCTTTGATAAGATCTTCGATATTTATGTCTTGCAATTCCTGTTCAACAATTGTTGTTCTTCTCTCATCTTCGTACTTCTCGTTTACTTTTATTAATTCATCTTTTATTAAATTTACAAGCATTCTCTCACTGGCTAATAATTCATTTAAATAATTAATCAATTTTAATAGATCAATATACTCAGCTTCTAACTTGTCAATTTCAAGTCCTGTCAGTTTATACAACTGCATATCAAGGATTGCATCTGTTTGCACTAATGTTAATGGTAATTGATTCATTAAACTTAATCTTGCATTCTCCCTGTTTATTGAACCTCTTATTATTTTTATTACCAGATCTAATTTATCAATAGCTATCTTCAATCCTTCAATTATATGTGCTCTTTTTTCAGCTTTCTCTAATTCAAATAAAGATCTTCTTCTAACAATTTCTTTTCTATGCCCGAGAAAATAATTGAAGTATTCTATCAGATTAAACTGTTTTGGTTGTTGATTTATTATTGCAAGAAGGTTTATTGAAAATGTGGCTTGTAATTGAGTATATTTAAATAGGCTGTTAATAATAACCTCAGGAATATCATCTCTTTTTACCTCAACAACAATTCTCATACCATCTCTATCTGATTCATCACGTAAATCAGAAATTCCTGTAATTCTTTTGTCTTTAACATTTTTTGCAATATTTTCAATAATTCTTGCCTTATTTGTTTGAAAAGGAATTTCATTGATAACAATCTTTTGCTTGCCTTTTGGATCAGTTTCAATATTTATTTTAGCTCTAACAATAATTGTACCTCTTCCAGTTTCATAAGCTTGTTGTATTGATTTCTTTCCAAAGATAAATCCTCCCGTAGGGAAATCCGGGCCATGTAAAATTTCCAACAACTCTTCAACAGATGCATCTCTATTATCTATATAATAAATAAATGAATCAATTAATTCTTTTATATTATGAGGAGGAATAGACGTTGCCATGCCAACTGCAATTCCTGAACTTCCATTTAATAAAAGTAAGGGCAATAAGGTTGGAAAAACCACAGGTTCAGTTAAGGAACTATCGTAATTTTCAACAAAATCAACTGTGTCTTTATCAATATCATTTAATAGCTCATTGGCAATTTTTGTTAAACGAACTTCAGTATACCTCATTGCAGCAGGAGGATCGCCATCAATTGAGCCAAAATTACCCTGACCATCAACCAGAGGGTATCTCAATGAAAATTTTTGTGCCATCCTAACAAGAGTATCATATACAGCAGTGTCTCCATGAGGATGATATTTTCCAATAACATCGCCAACAATACGAGCAGATTTTTTATATGGTTTATTATAATAGGTACCTGTTTGATATAGAGAGAAAAGTGTTCTTCTATGAACGGGTTTGAGACCATCTCTCATATCTGGAATAGCTCTCCCAATAATAACACTCATAGAGTAATTCAAATAAGATGTTTGCATCTCATTTTCAATAGTAACATCCTCTATTTTTTCTTTTATTTCGTTTTCTTTATCCATATTTTAATCCTCATATATCAAGATTTCTTACATTCAGAGCATTTTTTAATATAAAATCCTTCCTTTTGTTTGAATCACTACCCATCAAAGTATCAAAAATCACCTCGCTTTCAAAAAAATCATTTATTTGAACCTTTAGGAGAATTCTGTTTTCTGGATCCATTGTTGTTTCCCATAATTGAGAAGGGTTCATTTCACCAAGCCCCTTATACCTCTGTATATACAATCCTTTTTTTATTTTATCAAATAAAAATGAAACAAACTTTTTTTCATTATCAATTTTATATTCATTGTTTCCAATTTTAAGACTATATGGAGGTTTAGGAAATGATTTCAAATCCTCATAAACCTTATTCACTTCAGCAAATAAAGGTCCAGTCAAATAATCCCAATTTATAGATTTTTTTAAAACAACTCCATTTACTTCATATTCCATTTCCAAAACATAGGTTGAATACTCTTCATCAAAATTAATTAAAACAGATTTACAACAGCCACTTTCTCTTATTTTTTCAGCTATTTCTTCAACTTTATCTCTATTTTCAAAAGTAGCTTCATCTTTTATTAATTCTATCAATTTCTGTGTTATATTTCTTGGCATACCTCTTTTGGCTATATTTTCAATCAAAATATTTTTTTTATTTATTAATTTAAGTAATTTTATCAATTTTGCATTTTTCAAGCCTTGCTCTTCGTTTCCATTCAAAAACACAACTACTTCATCTCCAATGATTTTCAATAAATAATTTTCCAACTCTTTTTCATTTTTTAAATATCTTCTACTTTTACCTCTCCTTACAAGATAAAGTGGTGGTTGTGCAATGTACAAATAACCTTTTTCGATTATAGGTCTCATATGTCTAAACAAGAATGTCATAATCAAAGTTCTTATATGTGCCCCATCTACATCTGCATCAGTCATTACAATAATTTTATGATACCTTAATTTTTCAATATCAAAATTCTCCTTTCCTATTCCTACTCCGAAAGCCGCTATCATTGTTTTTATCTCACTGTTTTCAAGCATTTTATGTGTGGTTGCTTTTTCAACATTAAGTATCTTACCTTTTAAAGGTAAAATAGCTTGAAATCGTCTATCTCTTCCCTGTTTTGCCGATCCTCCTGCAGCATCTCCCTCAACACCATACAATTCGCTATTTTCAGGATCTTTTGATTGACAATCTGCCAATTTTCCAGGCAAGGTTGTGCTTTCAAGCAAGCTCGATTTTCTAACCAGATCTTTTGCATTCCTTGATGCTTCTCTTGCTTGAGCAGCAATGCATGCTTTATTAATAATAGAACGTGCAATATTTATATGTTCTTCAAAATATTCTTGTAATTTCTCATTTACAAAAGACTCAACTATTCCCTTAACTTCAGAATTTCCAAGTTTTGACTTGGTCTGTCCTTCAAATTGAGGATTTTTTAACCTTAATGAAATAATTGCAATAAGACCTTCCCTTACATCATCCCCAGAAAAATTATCCTTAAAATCCTTTTTTAATAAATTATTTGACTGTGCAAAATTATTTATTGTTCTGGTTAAAGCTCCTTTAAATCCAGTAAGATGAGTTCCACCCTCAATAGTATTGATATTATTGACAAAAGATAAAATATTTTCTGTATATGAATTTACATATTGAATAGCAATTTCAATTTCAATAATATCTTTTTTGGTATCTAAATATATAATTCTGTCATGAATTTTTTCTTTAGTACCACTTAGATATTTTATATATTCTACAATACCTCCTTTATAAAAAAAGATCTCTTGTTTGGAGATCCTTTCATCTTTTAGAATTATTGTAATTCCCTTATTTAAAAATGCCCATTCCTTAAGTCTTTTTGCTAAAATATTATAATCATATTCAGTTGTTTCAAATATATCTTCATCAGGCCAGAACGTAATTTTAGTTCCTCTTTTTTTTGTTTTCCCAATCTTTTTAAATTGTGAAACTGGTTTACCCATTTCAAATTTTTGGAAATAAACAAAGCCTTCCCTCTTAATTTCAAGATCAAGCCTGGATGAAAGTGCATTAACTACTGAAACACCAACACCATGCAGACCTCCGGACACCTTATAAGAATCATCATCAAACTTTCCACCTGCATGTAAAGTGGTCATAACAACCTGGGCTGCTGATTTACCCTCTTTTTTATGAATGTCGACAGGAATACCTCTTCCGTTATCAATTACTGTTATTGAATTATCAAAATTAATAATTACCTCAATCTTATTACAATAGCCTGCCATTGCTTCATCAATTGAATTATCAACTACTTCATAGACAAGGTGATGTAATCCTGTAAAACCTGTACTACCTATATACATTGCAGGTCTTACTCTGACAGCTTCAAGCCCTTCTAAAACTTTAATGTTTTCTGCTGTATAGTTATTTTTACCGAATGATGCTAATTCTTTTTCACCCACTTCTCTAATTCTCCTTTTTTATTTCTATCATACGATCAAATCTTAAATTTTTACCTTTAAAAACAATATCAAAAACATCTAAATGGGGACCAATTAAAGATTTTTTATAATTTATTTCAAATTCCTTTAAATCTTCTAATTTTTCAAAAAAATAGTTCTCTGAATATTCTATATTATCTTTAAAAGATGGTTTATATTCAATATGCAAATCATTATAAAAGTTCTCTTTTATTTTGAAGTTAAGCTTTTTAATAAATTCTTTTCTTATATTCACAATTTTAAACCTAACTCACTTATTATTTTATTCCAACTACTTATTTCCAATAAATTCTGTTTCGTTTTTAATAAATGATTTTTTTGCCTTAAGGTTTTATTATAACCCAAAATATAGTGTATGTAAAGTGAATTAACACCAAATATGTAATTATTTATCAATCTTCTTAAGTAAAGTTTGCTATCAATATAAAGATTGAAATTTGATGATGAAAAATAAACAGGATAAAAATATTTATTAATCTCAAATATATTAAGTTTTTTGTTATTTAAGGACAAACTGAACTTATTTTCAGTAAAAATCCCCATCAGATCATTTTCTCCATATATATTTATAATATTCATATTTAGCTTAAATTCTAAAGAATTATGGTTAATAATGTTAGATTTTTTTACATTTAAAAAAGATTTTCCAAATCCAAGAATAAATATTGCTTCTAGAATAGAGGTTTTCCCTGCGCCATTCAATCCATAAATTAAATTCTTTGCCTCATTAAATATAAAATTACTCTCTATTTGATTTCTGAAACCCTTGATTCTAAGATTTTTTACAATCAAACCTATTATATGTTGAGTGGCATTACCACATAAATAAAATCTATATTTTGATTATTTAATGGTTTGAACACAAAAGAACTCTCTTTATCACTCATACACACTTGAATTTCATTAGACTCAACATGAGTTAAAAAATCTAAAATAAAATTACCATTAAAACTGACTTTTATAGAATCTCCTTTATAATCAATATCCAGTTCATCATGAGCTTCACCTTTTTCCGGTGTAATTCTTTCAAGAATTAATTTATTGTGTGAAAAATTAAAAACAACCTCATTGTTTCTCATTTTAAAAATTAAAACCCTTCTTAATGTATTTAAAAAGTTTTCAGTATTTATAATTGCTTTAAATTTACTTTTTTCAGGAATAACTGTTTTGTAATTAGGGAATTTCTGATCAATAATTCTTGATGATAAAATTTTATTTTTATATTTAAAAAACAGATTATTTTTATCATAATTAAATTCAATATCTCCTTCATCACCGAATTTTAAAAGTTCAAGTAAGGTTTTTCTTGATACAATAAATTCTACCATTTCTGATATATGTTCATCATTAATATATTTTGTATAAGATAACCTATGACCATCAGTTGCTGCCATCTCAAAATTCTTATCAGAAATACTCATTAAAGCCCCACCAATATTAAACTTTATTTCAGGAGAAATAATATAATAATTTTTATTTATCATTGAACTTAATTTTTTCATAGAAATTTTTATTGACGTTGAAAAATCAGATATTGGTAATTGTGGATAATCTGATGACTGTAATCCAAGTAGTTTATATTTACAAGTTTTTTGTTCATTAGTTATTATAATTTGTAAATCATTATTTTCAGAGATTTCCACAATTCCTTCTGGCATTTTTGAAATAAGATCATAAAAATCTCTACCATTCACAGTAAATACTCCTGCCTCCTTTACATCCAATGAAATTGTTGATAATAATCCTATTTCAAGATCAGTTGCAATTAACTCAATCAAACCGTTATCTATAGCTGTTACTTTTATATTCTGTAAAATATCCATTAAACTTTTTTTTTCAAATATACCCTGGAATAATTTTAATTCATTTGCAAATAAAGATTTTTCCACAAAAATTTTCATAATTAACCTACCTTATTATATTATTATATAATATTAACATATTAATATATTAAATAAAAACAACCTCTGTTAAAAAGTGGAAAAGTAAAATAAAGCAATATTATCAAAGTCTTTTTGAAAAAGTTATATTGTGGAAATCCTCTTAATATATTTATAAACATCATTCTTTAAAGAATTTAATAAAATAATTTATTTTTTTCAAAAACTCTTGATCGTTTTTAGTTTTATCTTCAATTTTTCTTACTGAATGGAGAACAGTTGTATGGTGTTTACTCCCAAATTTATCTCCAATTTCAGTAAGGGAGTTTTTTGTTAATTTCTTACACATATACATTGCTATTTGTCTTGGATATGCAATTTTTTTTAGGTTGGATTTTGATATTAGATCTTTTAGTTTTAAATCGAATTTTTTAGCAATATATTCCTGAATTCTTTCAATTGTAATTGTTTTCTTTTTTATTGATATATATGGTTTTAATGCCTCTTTTGCAAAATCTAATGTGATTTTATTTCCCTTTTTATCAGAATATTTTAAATTAGCATAACCAATTAATCTATTTAAAGCTCCTTCCAATTTCCTTATATTATCTTTTATAGAAGAAGCAAGAAAATAAAGTACTTCTTCAGGTATTTCAAAATCACTTTTGAATAAATTTTTTCTTTCATCAATTTTTTTTTTTAAGATTACAATTCTTCCTTCAAGGTCATAAGGAAGAATATCAACAATACCTCCCCATTCGAAACGTGATTTAATTCTATCTTGAAGGTCTGGAATATTATCAGGGTGTTTATCAGAACAAATAACTATCTGTTTTTCATTTTGGATTAATTTATTAAAAATGTAATAAAATTGTTCACTTGTACCACCCCATTTTGTTATGTATTGTATATCATCTATTAGTAATACATCTACTGAAGTATATTTTTTTAAAAATTCTGATCTTTTATTAAATCTTGAATACTCTACATATTCATTCATTAAATCACTACTTGTTAAATAAATAACACTCATGTTTTTTTTTGTTTCTACAATTTTATTACCAATTGCATATAAAAGGTGGGTTTTCCCCAAACCAACGTCACTGTAAATATAAAGTGGATTATAAGATTTTGCAGGGAATTCCGATACGCTATATGCAAATGAATAAGCAATTCTATTTGCGTCCAGTTGAGCAAATGAATCAAAAGTATATTTTTTTTGTAAGTTAGAACTATAAAAATCGTTATATTTTAACTTATTTTTTTCAGATAAATTAAGCGTTTTTTCATCATCTTCTTCCTCATAAAATGGAATTAACTTAAATGCGAAGTTAAACTCATTTTTTGCATAAGTAGTTATTTTTTCTAAAAGATTTTTTTTTATCCAGGATGTTTTCTTTTTATCCGGAGAGCCGACAAAGATGATCTTATTCATTGTTTTTATAAAAGTTAATGGCTCCACCCATTTATCATAAGTAGGTTTATCTAAGATAGTTTTTAGATAAGTTTTTATTTTATTAAAATTTTCCATCTTCTTTGTTTTCCACAAAATTATTAACAGTTGTGGATAACTTTTTTATTTTAACATTCTTTCTTATTAAACTTAAACTTTAATTCTATATTAAAAAAGATAATAAACAATGTCAAGGCTTTAAATTATAAAATTTAAAAATAATTTTATTCAATTTTATTTTGAGAACCTGCCAATTTGGACAATTATTTTAGTCTATAGTATGTGCTATATCATCTGCAGTTGGTTGCCTTTTGGTTAAACATTGTCAATATGTTTTTTCATTTAATTTTTTTACTTCTTTTTTTTGATATTGTGCCTGAACATGTAAAAGAACGTTGTTTCATCTTGATCCATTTCCCTTCATCAATACCAATTAAATTACTACAATGACATTTATATTCATTCCCATTTTGAATACTATAATCTTTAATTATTCGATCTTTCCAACAATGCAATAATTTCCCTTTTCCAATTTTAATATACTCGAATATTTTACTTCTGCATTTAGCACATTTTATTGTTACCATAATTCAATTTATAAGTGTTTAATATTATCTTTTTAATATATAGCTAATAAGAATATAAAGTCAACTTATTTAATTGAATCATAAAAAATCTAAAGGAAATTATTTCAAAACCGGGCATTTATTTTAAATTTGAATGATAAATCGAATAAAAACTTGACAAAAAAAAGATTTTAACTATATTTAGTTAGACATGAACCAAAAAATAAGAAAAATAAAAAAAGATCTAAATGAGAAAAAAGTTGAATTCATTGACTTAAAAGTCCTGGATTTAAGAGGAAAGCTTCATTCTTTGATTCTTCCAGAGAAAATGTTTGACAATGATCTGTTACAGAATGGAGTGGGCTTTGATGCTTCTTCTTATGGATTTGCAAAACCTGAAAAAAGTGATATGGTTATGATACCTGATCTTAATACAATGTTTATTGACCCTTTTGCAGAGAAAAAAACAGCAGTATTTTTAGCAAATGTGCATTTAACTGATGAAAAAAGGACAAGATTCTCACAGGATGTGAGATTTATTGCTGAGAAGGCGGAGAAAACTTTAAAGGATTTAAAAATTGGAACTCATGGAATGTTTGGACCTGAATTTGAATTTTTTATATTTAAAAATGCTGAATACTGCGTAAAAGATAATAATAGCTATTATTATTTAGAAAAAGATTCTGAAGAGAATAGAAATTATTATCATTCTAGCTCTCCTGATGATAATTATATTGATTTTAAAAATGAAGCTGTCTCTATAATGGAAAGCCTTGGAATTGAAATTAAATACCACCATCATGAAGTTGCTGTGAATCAGCATGAAATTGAAACAAAGTTTAATACTTTACTGAAAACTGCAGATGCTTCAGTAATAATAAAATATGTACTTTTTAATCTAGCTAAAAAATATGATCTTTTTTTAACTTTTATGCCTAAACCTCTTTATTATATTGCTGGAAATGGATGGCATGTTCATCAATGGATAATGAAGAATGATAAAAATATATTTTTTGAAAAGGGAAGGTATGGAAATTTTTCTGATAGGGGAATAAAATACATTTCAGGATTGCTGTTTCATTCAGGTTCTTTATGTGCATTCACTAATCCTTCAACAAATTCATATAAAAGACTAGTTAGGGGATTTGAGGCTCCTGTTGCAGCAATTTTTGCAAGATCAAATAGAAATGCTGCAATAAGAATTCCAACCTATGTAATAGAGGGTGAAACACGCATGGAATATAGGCCAGGAGATGCTTCTTCCAATCCATATTTATTTCTTTCTTCTATGTTATTGGCTGGAATAGATGGAATTAGTAAAGATATTGAGCCAGAGAGATTTAGTTTTGGACCTTTTGATTCGGGAGTTCCGGATGTAAAGTCAATAAGAAAAAGGATAAAAATGTTACCTGAAAGCCTTTCAGAAGCTTTAGGTTTCCTTGAAAAGGATAATGATTATTTAAGAGTAAGTGATGTTTTTACTGATGAATTAATTTCACAGTGGATAAGAATTAAGAGGAAAGAGATTGATGAGGTTATGCATGCCCCTCACCCTAAAGAGTTTGAACAATATTTTAACTTTTAATAAAATTTGAAAGAACTAATTAAAAGAATATTTGCATTTATTTTGATCTTAATAATCTTGATATCTCCATATTTTTTAATTGTTGATTTTAGAAAGTATTCTCCTATTATCTTAACAGTTTGGCTTATTTCGGCTGCATATTATGTATTTGTTAAGAGCAAACAATAGGTGCCGTTTAAGTAAATTGAAATTTCAAGAAAGCATGAATTAAGATTATATGAGTGAGAATATTACAAATCGTTTTTCAAACTTAGAATCAGGGCAAAAGAGAAAATTAGAAGAATATATTGAAAATCTTATGGAATATAATAAGAAGTTAAATATAATGTCAAGAAAAATTGGGAAAAGAGATATTGAAAAACTAATAGAAGAAACAATGTTATTAGAAAAATTAATAACAAATAGTACAATAATTGATGTTGGAAGTGGAAATGGTATCCTTGGAATTCCAATTGCAATAATGAACAAACAAAAAGAAATAAAACTTGTTGAAAGCAAGGTAAGAAAAGCAAGTTTTTTGGGCTTAGTAATAAGGAATATTTTATTAAAAAATGTTGAAGTTTATAATTTAGACATAAAGGAATATTTAAAAAAAAAATTAGAGAAAAGGGTTACTCTTATAGCAAGAGGATTTCCAAGAAATGAGATTCTTTATGATTTTATTAGAAAAGGATTTGCTCAAGAGCTTGTTATCATTACATCTAAAAATAAAATAAAAAAAAACAAAAAAAATCTGGAAAATATGAACAAAAACATCTATAATATCTTTTTTAGAGACAATTTAGTCATTTTAAAAATTAAAGGTTTCACGTGAAACATAAGAAAAATTATTGTAATATTATTGCTGTTGCAAATCAAAAGGGTGGTGTTGGTAAAACAACAACAGCTATCAATCTAGCAGCAGCATTTGCAATAGCAGAAGAAAGGGTTTTGGTTGTTGATCTTGACCCTCAAGCCAATTCTACAACTGGTTTTGGTTTTGATAAAAATGAATCTAGAAAAGATATTTATTCTATTTTAATTGAAGAGTGTTCTATAGAAGAGGCTATTTTAGATTGTGATTTAAGTTATTTGAAGCTGATACCTTCTTCAAGGAACCTTGCAAGGTTTGAGCTTGAAATTGTTTCTGAAGATGATAATCATTTATATTTAAAAAAAGCTTTAGAAAATTTCAAGATGAATTTTGATTATATTATTATTGATTCTCCACCCTCACTTGGGCTCTTAACTATCAATGCTTTAACTGCAGCAAATAGTGTTTTGATACCAATTCAAGCCGAATATTATGCACTTGAAGGCCTTTCTGATTTAATGAATACTATAGATAGGATAAGAGAGAATTTTAATTCAACACTTGAAATAAATGGGATATTGGTAACTATGTATGATGAAAGAACGAACTTATCAAAACAGGTAGAAGGGGAGATAAAAACTTATTTTCAATCAAAGGTTTATGATTCAATTGTTCCTCGTAATGTAAGGTTATCCGAAGCTCCTAGCTTCGGAAAGCCAATTCAATTATATGATATTAAATCAAGGGGGTCTAAAGCTTATATGTCTTTAGCAAAGGAGATTATGGCATTATGAAAAGAAGAGCATTGGGTAAGGGTATTGAAGCAATTATTTCAAATAAGGGGCCATCTGAGATTGAAAGTAATTATATTGAAATTGATATAGAGAATATATATCCGAATCCATTTCAACCAAGAAAAAAATTTAATATAGAAAAGATAAAAGAGCTCGCAAGTTCCATAAAGGAAGCAGGCATGATACAGCCTATTATTGTTTATAAAAAGGCTGGAAAATTTCACCTGATTGTTGGGGAAAGGAGATGGCGCGCTGTTCAACATTTAAAATGGAAAAAAATCCCTGTAATTATTAAAGATATATCTACTGATGACGTTATGATTGGGTCCCTTGTTGAAAATATACAAAGAGAAGATCTAAATGCTATTGAGATTTCTGAGGGAATTGAATTGCTGATGAAAAAAACAGGGCTTAATCAGGAAAATGTATCAAAGAAAATTGGTATGAATAGAAGTACTTTAACAAATTTTTTAAGATTATTAAAATTACCTGAAGTAATAAAGCAGGGTATTATTTCAGGTGAAATCACTCAGGGCCATGCAAGAGCAATCCTTTCTCTAAATAGTGATAATGATATGTTAAAAATTTTTACAAATGTTTTGAAAAAAAAACTTTCTGTAAGGCAAACTGAATCTTTGGTTAAGAAATTTTATATAGAAGATGTAAAAAGAATGGCTCAGTATGATCCTGATCTGCAAAAAATTGAAGATAAGTTGGTTAAGTTCTTTTCAACTAAAGTAAAGTTAAGATATTCAAAGGATGGTGAAGGGAAAATAGAAATATATTTTACTAAACTCGATGAATTTGAAAGGATCTATAAAATGTTTTTAAAGGAGTAAGATATGCCAAAATTTGAAGAAGGTGGTAAATTGAGTGGGTTTATTGATAAAGAAACAGGGATAAGTGGAGATATGGAATTTAAAGATTCCTTCAGAATTGATGGAAAATTTAAGGGTAAGATTTTATCCGGATCAACACTGGTCATTGGCGAAACGGGTGTTGTGAATGCTGATGTGCAAGTAAAAACAGTAACTGTCAATGGGAGATTAAAAGGGTCAATAATTGCAAAAGGTATGGTTGAAATTTTATCAAAAGGAAGAGTTACTGGTAAGATTGTTTGTGCAAAATTAATTATTGAAGACGGAGCTTTTTTCCAGGGGTCTTGTCAAATGGATTTGAACCCTCTTGAAAATAAAGAAAAAGTTGAAAATGGTAAGACATATAAATAATTACCATGAAAATTGTTGCAATCATTCCTGCAAGATATAATTCAAAAAGATTTAAGGGTAAACCTCTAGTAAAAATTAATGGAGTAACTATGATTGAGAGGGTCTATACTCAGGTTGAGAAATCAAAAAAGTTTTCTGACATAATTGTAGCAACTGATGATAAGAGAATTGCAAAAGTTGTTAATGGTTTTGGGGGTAGATTCGCATTGACATCTGAAAAACATCAATCAGGTACGGATAGGCTATGGGAGGTAGTAAAAAACAGTGATTATGATGCAGTAATAAACATTCAGGGTGATGAACCATTGATCTCTGAGGAATTAGTAACAGATTTATATGAAAAACTACAAATAAGCAAATGTGATGTTGTAACTGCTGTTTGTTTTAATTTTTCTTATGATGATTTTATTTCTAAAAACATAGTTAAGGTAGTTTTTGATGAAAGTTTAAAGGCTCTATATTTTTCAAGGTCTCCCATACCTTTCCAAACAAAGTCAAATTTCAGTGGCTTTTACCAACATATTGGGATTTATGGTTATATGAGGGATGCTTTGAAAAAGTTTGTTGAATCTTCTGTGTCAGATCTGGAGAACAAAGAAAAATTAGAGCAATTAAGATTTTTAGATAATGATATAAAAATTAATGTTATTAAAACCAATTATAAATCTTATGGAGTAGATATTCCAGAAGATGTTATTAAAATAGAAAATATTTTAAAGCAAAAAAAGAGAGAAATGTAAGTTTTGAGGTGAAAGTTGTTAAAAACAAAATATATCTTTATAACTGGGGGGGTACTTTCTGCACTTGGGAAAGGAGTTGCTGCAGCTTCAATTGGAAATATACTTGAATCGTATGGATTTACGATTTCTATTTTAAAACTTGACCCATATCTAAATGTTGATCCAGGAACAATGAGCCCTTTTCAACATGGAGAAGTTTTTGTCACTGATGATGGTGCTGAAACAGATCTTGATTTAGGTCATTATGAACGTTTTACTGCAGCTAAAATGTCTCAGCAAAATAACTGGACTGCAGGTAAAATTTATAATAATGTAATTCAGAAAGAAAGAAGGGGAGATTACCTTGGTAAAACTGTCCAGGTTATACCCCATGTAACAGATGAGATCAAATCAGCAATAATGATAATGCATGGAAAATATGATGTGATACTTGTAGAGATTGGCGGAACTGTTGGAGATATTGAAAGTTTACCTTTTCTTGAGGCAATAAGACAGATTGGACTTGAGCTTAAAGATAATGATTCGATCTATATACATTTAACTTTAGTACCGTTTATTAAAACTGCAGGTGAGCTTAAAACAAAACCAACACAACATAGTGTAAAGGGCTTAAGGGAAATTGGAATTCAACCTCATATTCTTCTTTGTAGAGCAGAAATCTCTTTGCCTGATGATATAAAGAAGAAAATTGCTCTTTTTACAAATTTAAAATTTGAAGATGTTGTAAGTGCTCCTGATGTGAAAGCTATATATGAGATTCCATTGATCTTTAAAAAAGAGGGATTGGGGAGTAATATTTTAAAAAAACTTAACCTTCAAAAAAAGAAGGATGATTCCGAAGATTGGGAGAAATTTGTAAATAGAGTTAAAAATTTGAAAGAAGAAGTGGTTATTAGTATTGTTGGAAAATATATTCAGTTAAATGATTCATATAAGAGTTTATATGAGGCTCTTTTCCATGGAGGAGTTGAAAATAACCTGAAAGTAAAACTTGATCTTGTTGAATCTGAAGATCTGTTGAAATGTGATCTTAGTGAAACATTTAAACACTCAAATGCAATTCTTATACCCGGGGGATTTGGTATTCGTGGTATTGAGGGAATGATAAAAGCAGTGGAATATGCCAGAATTAATAGAGTTCCCTTTTTTGGAATTTGTCTTGGCATGCAAGTTGCATCAATTGAATTTATAAGGAATTTTATTGCAATAAAAGATGCAGATTCTGTTGAGTTTAATAAATATACCTCAAATAAGATCTTTCTTAAATTAAAAGAATTAATTAATATTGAAGAACTGGGACATAATATGAGATTGGGTAAATTTGAGTGTATTTTAAAAAAGGGTACTCTCTGTTATAGTATTTATAAAACTGAGAAGATATTTGAGAGGCATAGGCATAGATTTGAGTTTAACCCAAAATTTGAAAGCGATTTAGAAGATAATGGAATGATAATTAGTGGTAGAAATCCTGAAAGAAATCTTGTTGAGATGATAGAGCTAAAAGATCATCCATGGTTTATTGGATGTCAATTTCATCCTGAATTCAAATCAAAACCCTTAAATCCTCATCCCTTGTTTGTGTCATTTGTAAGAAGTGCAAAGGAATTTAAAAAAAGAAAGAAATTATAATTCTATGTTAGAAATATTTTTCAGCTGATTTTCTGCATCTATTGCTCCATAATTAATCAAATTAATTGACTTTGAGATGTTTTCTTTAAGTTTTATTGAAACAGGTGTGTCAAGTATCTCTCTTAATATCTGAATACTCATCCTGTAATATCTTATTATCTCGCCTTCATCTAGATCGGTTTTTTCTATTATTTCTTCAAATGGTTTATTGTTCATCCAATCAATTAAGGAGAATGATAGATCAAAAAAGGGCTTTTTGCTCATAGTATTTGTTCCATATATTTTCTCAATATTGTGAATATATTGTATGATCTTATTGGTTTCAGCTTTAATATGCTTTAATTTATGACTGAGTTTTGGTTGTTTTGATTTTGGTTTAGGCTCAAATACAATAGCCAGACATAATATGCCTAGCTCTTTGACAGATAGTTTTTCAAGTATGCCTGATTTATATAGTTCAGTGAGTATCAATTCATAACCATATGTTTTTTTAGCAAAATGTCCTTTTGTTGTGAGTTTTTTTCCTCTTATATAATCAAGTTGTTTTAGAATTTTTAATTTAGATTTTATTTGATTGAATTGATAGGAGTTTAATTGTTTTTTTTCAAGGAAGTGATAAAAAGAGAGAGAAAAGATGTTTAGAAAATTTTCTCCATATGTTTCATAAAGATTTAATATTGTAGCATAAGAAGCATTAAAGCGGCTTGTTATAGGTTCTAGCTTTCCGGAAAAGATATCATTGATTTGGCGAAAGCTGAGTTCTTCAGGGTTTATTCGTATATAAACAAAGCCTTTATCATCAATTCCTCTTCTCCCGGATCTTCCTGCCATTTGATAAAAATCGCGTATTTTTAACATCTTGTAAAACTTACCATATTTTTTCTTCAGTTCATCTATTACAACACTCTTTGCAGGCATATTGATTCCAAGGGCAAAGGTTTCTGTTGTGAATATAATCTTAATATATTTGGCATAAAAAAGTTGTTCAATGACTTCCTTAAGCATAGGATGAATGCCTGCATGATGGTATGCAATACCTTTTGACACCAATTCCCTTAGTTCAAGTTTTCTTTCACTTTCAGAAACGCCTAACTTATTGCATATATTATCATAAATCTCCTGTACATTGTTTTGTTCCTTTAGATTAATCAGGTTTATGGAAAGCACCCTCTTTGCAAGGTATTCACAATGTTTTCTGCTAAAAGAAAAGTATATGCATGGCAAGTGATCAGCTTTGATTAGATGATGTATAAGAGGAATCGGGCTGTTTTTAGGAGCTCCTTTTCCTATATTGATTGAATTTCTCACAAATCTATGATGTTGGTTGTAATCATGTTTATAATAAATATTTTTTCTTCTACTATAGCCTAATTTTTTTACAATTTTCAATTCACTTGTTATTTTTCCTGAACATTGAAAATAAAAATGCAAAGGAACAGATCTATTGTTTTTTTTGATAACTTCTATAGGATGGGTATGTATGGTTCTTAGCCAGGATGCAAGCTCATCAACATTCGGTATTGTTGCTGAAAGACCAATAAATCTAATATGTGAAGGCATAAAAATTAAAGATTCTTCCCAAACAGTTCCTCTTTCAATATCATCAAGATAATGAATTTCATCAAAAATAATCCATGAATGATCATAAAAACTATTTTTGTTTTCCAGTATTCTGTTACGAAAGATCTCTGTGGTCATAATTAAGAGAGAAGCAAATGGGTTTATGCTTACATCTCCAGTGATAATACCCACTTTACCTGGAAATGCGACCTTAAATTCGCGAAATTTTTGATTTGAAATAGCTTTGATTGGTGCAGTGTATATAACCTTTTTGTCTTCGTACAAACACTTTGTCATTACGTGTTCTGCAATTACTGTTTTCCCTGTTCCAGTAGGAGTTGAAACAATAACAGAATGATTTTTTTCTACAGCTTTAATTGCTTGTTTCTGGAACTCATCAAGTTCAAATTTATATTTTATTTTATATTTCATTATGTTTTGATTTTATATATCCTTTGTCTGTGTTGCGAGTTGACCACAAGCTGATTTTATATCTTTACCTTTAGACCAACGCAATACTACAGTATATCCATTTAAACACAAATATTCCTTAAATGCTTCAATATTTTTTTTTGAAGGAGTTTTAAAGTCTATATTTGTATTTTCATTGTATGGTATCAAGTTTATCTTGCACAAGATTCCTCTCAGTAATTGAGAAACTTTTTTTGCATCTTCAATTGAATCGTTTATGTTTTTTATCAATACATATTCAAAAGTAATTCTATGTTTTCTTTTATGATTTTTAAAATGATCTAATATATCACTTAAATTTTCCATTTTTGAAATAGGCATTAATTGTTCTCTGGCCTTATTATCAGAGGCATTTAAAGAGAAACTTATCTTTATGTTTGGAAAATCCATTTCTATTTGTTTAATGTATTTTAAAACACCAGCAGTTGAAACTGTTATGTTGTTTGAGGGAATTTTAGCTCCCTTTTCAGAAGTAATGATTGATAAAGCTTTTTTTAGATTTTCATAATTAAGTAAAGGTTCTCCCATACCCATGAAAACTATGTTGATTTTTCCTTTATAGTCATCTATTTCTTTTTTTAATATTAGTATTTGAGACAGAATTTCTCCAGAACTTAGATTTCTTATAAAACCCATTTTTCCTGTAGCACAAAAAGCACACTTAATGGCACATCCAACTTGTGAAGAGATACAGAATGTGTAGTAATTTTTCTCTTTGATTAATACAGATTCTATTTTATTCTTATCCTCTAATTCAATAAGAAATTTCTTTGTCCCCTCTCTATCTTCTTCTTTATTTATTAATCTGTTTAATGTAATATTATATTTTTTTATAAAAAGTTCTCTGTTATATTTGCTTATATTTGACCATAGTTTGATATCCCGGCAATTTTTTTGATAGATCCATTGGAAAACTTGAACTACCATAAAGTCCCTTAATCCAAGAGCTTTGATCTCATTTTTTAATTCATTTAAAGATAGATCATATATCCATTTCATTGGTCTGTTTAATGTATAGAATCAAATTCTTTAATTATGTCCTCCGAAGGTTTTTTATCCGCAAGGCTAATTATTATAATTGCCAATGCAGAAAGTATGAATCCAGGCACTATTTCATACATATTAAAAATGCCTCCATCAAGTTGTTTCCATATAATAACAACAACTCCTCCTATGCTAATTCCTCCGATTGCACCCATTCTTGTCATTCTTTTCCAAAAGAGAGAGATTAGCACAAGAGGGCCAAATGCAGCTCCAAAACCTGCCCATGCGTATGCAACAAGGCCTAAAACACTGCTTTTGGGGTTTAATGCTATTATATAAGCTATTATTGCAACTACAATAACAGCTGCTCGGCTTATCCAAACAAGTTCTTTGTGACCTGCTTTTTTTCTAAATAAAACCTTATAGAAATCTTCTGTAATAGCTGAAGAAGTGACAAGTAGTTGAGAGTCAGCTGTGCTCATTATTGCTGCTAAAATTGCTGCCAGTAATATGCCTCCAGCAACAGGAATAATAAAACTGTTAACTAAAATTATAAAGATGGTTTCTGCTTCAGCTTGTTTTAAAGAGGTTTGAAGATATGCTCTACCCATAATACCAATAATTACAGCACTAAACAAACTTATTACAACCCAGATCATAGCTATGTGGCGAGCTTGTTTGATTTTTTCTGGAGAACGAATTGCCATAAAACGGGCAAGTATGTGTGGCTGGCCAAAGTATCCAAGTCCCCATGCAAGCAATGAGACTATAGAGATAATAGAAAGAGTGGTTCCATCTATTTTGGTAAACATATTTAATAGTTCTGGATTTATGTTTTTTATTGAAAAATAAACTGATTCAAGTCCTCCAAGAAGATTAATCCCTGCGATTGGAATCACAATGATAGCGATAAACATAATCATTCCCTGAAAAAAATCTGTCCAGCTTACTGCCATAAATCCGCCTAAAAAAGTATAAGAAATAATAATAAATGCCCCAATAAATAAACCATTTTTGTAAGATAATCCAAAAACTGTACTAAAGAGTTTTGCACCAGCAACAAATCCGGAGGATGTATAGATCAAGAAAAATGTTAATATAAAAAAGGCTGATACAATGCGAAGGATTTTTGAATTATCTTTGAACCTGTTTTCAAAATAATCAGGTATTGTAAGTGAATTTCCTGCATATTCAGTGTATTTTCTTAAACGTTTTGCAATAAATTTCCAGTTTAAATAAGTTCCCACACCTAATCCAATTGCTATCCATAGAGATTCCAGGCCTGCAATATATGCATATCCAGGTAACCCCATTAATAACCATCCACTCATATCAGAGGCCTGCGCACTCATTGCAGTTACCCAACTGTTCAATCCTCTTCCACCCAGAATATAATCAGATAAGTTTTTTGTTTTTCTATAAAATATTATTCCAATACCAAGCATAAAAATAAGATATATCAAGAATGAAAATAAGATGTTTATATTATTTGAAATCATACCTAATAATAATATTTGATAGAGAAAAAATCAAATTGTATCTCGATTTTATTTTTTTCCGTTAAGCACGTAACGATAACTGGTGATACCATAGTACTTATAAAATGTAATGATACGTGTGATTACAATTTTGTCAAGTTTTTAAGAATTTTTTTTATTTCCTTTAATTCGTTAGGGATTGAACCATAACTATTTATTAATATTTCAGCATTTTTAATTGAGCCTCTATTTTCTATATCAATTACTTTGAGTGCAAGTTCTTTAATTGAATTTTTCATTTTCTTTATATTGAACAGGAGTTTTTTATCATTTATATTAAAAACAATTCCTCCATTTTTTAGTAAATAATTGAATTGTACTAAATATGGTTTATTTGTCTCTTTTTCGGGTTCATTTCTCAATTTTTCCAAAAGGACAATCAGATAAGTTATGTAAATGTTATTCTCTTTTTTCTCTTCTTTTTGCTTGATTAATACAGGAAAACTATGAACAGCAAGAGTATCTGCTTTAATCTCTTCAATAAAGTCAAAGTAATTTTCAAGTGATTCATAAATATATGTTAAGTTTGGTTTATTATCAACAATTACAGGACCAAGAAAATGTGAAATTCTATGTAAAACAACATGACAAAAATATGATTCAAAATCAACAAGAGTAATATCCTTTTTTGTTAATACTTTTTGGGCAATAGGTTTAAGGATCTGCTTATAATAGGATTGCATTACATTTTCCAGGATGATTAGTTTATAACCAATTTTTTCTTTATATTCTTTTGACTCAGGCTTTATTAGTATATATCTGTTAAGTTTTAAGGGTAAAATCATACTGGACACATTTATTGAAGGGAGAATTGAGGGATTAATTGATATTTGCCTTTTACCTGATTCTAAGTTTTCCAGAAACTTATCAATATTTTGTATGTATTGATTAACCTGTTCAGTTTTTTTTATGTTATTCAAGAATATGAAAATTTTTATTTTATTTGATTTTGTTTCAGGTTCTAAAATGATATCAACTTTGTTTTTCCTCATTTTCATCCATTTTAAGTTACTTGAAAAGAATTTACCCTTTGATATATCATTAGATAAAGAGAATAAGTATTTTTTTTGCTCTTCATTTGAAGAAATGTTTGATGCGTTTTTTAAGAGATTTGAGATTTTCTTTTTTAGTTTTAATGCCATATCTTGATCTGAATCTTTTATGTTTATTTGTTCAATGATCTTTGATATTTTTATGAAATCGTCTAATAATTTTTTTGATTCTTTATCTAAATCATCTATATTTGAAATATCTTTTGGGACTAAAGTATCAATCTCTTTTTCTTTTGATTTTTGATTATCATTAGCTGAATATAGATAGTTTGTTGAATCTTTTAAGGTTGAAATAACAAATATAATTAGTGTTATGTGAATAATTAATAAAAAAAGTGGTTTATTTAATTTGTAAGTAATTTTTTTCATACATAGAAAATTATCAAAAACCAGGAATAAAGTAAAGATAAATTGTCTTATAATATTATTTAATCTTTGATTTTTTTAAACTTTAATGATTTAAAAAAGTATTATTAATGTTAAATAGGATATTTATTGAACGGAGGGTTGAATGTCAATTGATTCACATACTTCATTTTTAAACTATGGAAATATCCCAATATTCTTCACAATAAAATGAACATAGAGTCCAAAAAAACCATACCTACTTCTGCTAAGAGTGCATTAATAATTGCCTGTTTTTTTTGGGCAGCTTCTTTTATTGCTTCGAAAATTGCATTGGAGAATGTACCTCCTTTAACTGTTGTATTTTTCCGACTTTTAATATCTACTTTCTGTTTTCTTTTGTGGTGGTATTTTCGAGGAAATCGAATTCCAAAAAATATAATTAAAAAAAATAGAGGGAAAATTCTCTTATTAAGCCTTTTTGGGACAGGGCTTCATTATTCCATTCAGACTATCGGAATTTCATATACCACGCCATCCAATGCTTCTTTATATGCAGCTACAGGCCCTATTACCATCGCTATCCTCGCTGCATTTTTTTTAAATGAGCGATTAACTTTTAAAAAAATTATAGGCATTGGAATGGCTTTTATCGGGGTGATTTTGGTGTTGGGGGTGGATAAGGTGATTCACCTAAACTTTGGTAAGCATATCATTGGAGATATACTTGTTTTGATCAGTATTTTTATGTGGGGGATATTTACTGTTCTTGGAAAAAATCTCATGAAACATATATGCCCCATAGATTTAGCGGCTCTTATCACAATAATCGGGACAGTTTATATGGCACCAGCTGCATTGGGAGAGATCCTTATTAGAAAATTTTCTTTGGTTCATATCCCTATTTCCACATGGTTATCCATTGTTTTTCTTGGCATAACATGCTCATTTCTGGCTACTTTTTTATATGTGTTTGCATTGAATACAGCTGAATCACAAAAAGTCGGAGTTTATCTATATACCATCCCTCCCATGTCATATATCATTGCTTTTTTAGTATTAAAAGATCCCATTAGTTTGAACCTGATAATGGGTACTGTGGTGGTTCTGCTTGGAGTCTATATTGCTGAAAAAGGGTAAAATCTGTTTTTTATAAACAAACTCCATAAAAATGTCAATAGTTTAAAAAAAGAGATTATTATTTTATTAATAAAATCATGTACATAAAAAGAATATGGGGAAATATCAGGTAGGTTTTGATAATATTACATTTTATGATAAAATATATTATTGAAAATATTAATGTTTTGTAGATGTTAATTTCAAAAAGGAGATCAACATGAATATTTATGTGGGAAATTTATCGTATGAGGTCACAGAAGAGGATTTACGCACATCTTTTGAATCGTTTGGCAAAGTGGAATCTGCCAGTATTATAAACGATAAGTATAGTGGTAAATCTAAAGGATTTGGATTCATAGAGATGCCATCCGCAGAAGAAGCTAAAGCCGCTATAGATGGACTAAATGGAAAAGAGTTAAAAGGAAGAAATCTTAATGTTAATGAGGCTCGCCCTCGTTCAGAGGGTCGCCGTGACAAAGGAGAACGAGGTGGCGGCGGTTATCGTTACTAATCATCTGATTAAAATAAATAAAATCATATAAATTTTCGTCTGACAAATTACTGCACCTGACTGCTATCTTTGAATGTAGAAATTTTTATACTACTTTTAAAGTAATAAAATTATTTTTGACATTTGTATTAGAAATGGATATAATTTTTTTTGGAGGCTGTTGTGGAAACTTTAAATGTTTTTAAAGAATATAGCAGTAAGAGATTAAAAAATTATCCGAAAATAATATATTCAAACCTCTATAAAAAGGTTTTAAATAATTTTTGTTTTGAATTTTATATAAACAAAGAAAATTATTTGTTCTCTCCGTATTATGTACTACTAAGGGGGGGGAAATATAACGAACTATTAGATTTTGTTGAAAAGAATGAGGATTTCTTTGATTCTTTGAGAGAGTTTATTCTAAATTCACTCTTTGTATACAGTGCTCTTATTGAAGAAAATTCATATTATTTAACTAAACCCCAGAGTATTGTTATAGCAAGAATGATTCATAAAGAGGAGCACAAGTTTGAAGTAAAATTCTATGCTCACTATCAAGATGAATTATTAAACTCATATAATGACAAAATATATATAGGAAGAGATTTTTTAAATTTGAAAAACTTTGAAAGAAAATATTTGGGATTAAAAAAATATATGCTTTCTTTGGTTGAACAAAATAACAAAATACAAATAAGAGCAAAAACTAAATTACGATATTTTGATGATTACAAAAAACCGTATTTAGATGAGATAGAATATCTCACCAATGAATCTGTTTCTGATTCAATGGAAAGGATTAAATTATTTCCAGAAAAAAAATTAAAAGACATATCAAAGGTAAAATCTGTTGAAGTACTTGATAATATTTTGCATATAATTAATTTTATGGTTGAATTAAGAGATTTTACTCAGGAGTTTGAGAGTAAATTGAGATTAAGGGAAGAAAATGATTTTGTAAAATATTTGACTAAATATTTAAAGGATCTGGTTGATGGTATTAGATATTTAACAAAGCTCTCTGTTGAGATACAATTGAAAATTTCTGATTATTCGATTTTTTAATGCTTAAGTCATCTATCTGGATAAAAGAACAGGCAGAAAATTTCAAATTAATTGAGCCTTTCATTCCAAAATTAGTAAGAGATGGGGTTATTTCGTATGGATTGGGTCCTTATGGATATGATATAAGGCTTGATCATACATACAAAAAAATCAGGAACAATGTTCAAATTATTGACCCACACAATATTAAAGAAGAATTTTATGAAACTTTAAATGAAGAGAAAATAATAATTCCTCCTGCTTCAAATATTCTTGGACAAAGCCTTGAGTATTTTAAAATTCCAAAAAAGGTTCTTGGACTTGTTTATGGAAAATCCACATATGCAAGAGCAGGGATTTTGGTTAATGTAACACCCCTTGAGCCTGAATGGTCGGGATTTCTTACTATCTCTATTTCAAATGTCAGTAAGAACACAGTAGTATTGTATCCCGGTCAGGGGATTGCACAGGTTATTTTTTTTGAAAGTGATAGACCGCCATTTTTTTCTTACAAAGATTTGAATGGGAAATATAATGAACAGAAAGATATTACAATATCAAAAATTTAAATAAATTTTTTAATAAATAGAATATTTTGGTTTAAAATATAAATATTCTTTATGGGAATTTAATGTGAATAATTTTAATTTAACAGCAAAAAAAATAACAAAAAATGCATTGCATGCAGTAGATCCCTATAATCTTGTTTTAAATAATTTGAAGATTAAAGATAATATTCTGTTAGTTAAAGATAAAAAATTTGATTTGGATAAATTTGATAAAATTCATATTATCGGGTGTGGTAAAGGTGCAACTTATTTATATAAGGGACTTAAAAAAATAGTTGGACAAAGAATAAGCAGCGGTATAATTGTTTCTATAAAGGAACACTCTTTTAAAGATAAGAAAGTAGAATTTTTTGAGGGCTCTCACCCAATACCGGATAGAAAAAGCCTGGATTCAGGTAATGCTGTATATAATTATATAAAAGATAAAATTAATAGCAATGATCTTGTTTTTTTCCTAATAACTGGTGGAGCTTCTTCTATTTTAATTAAACCCTTTCAAGGAATAAATTTTGAGGATAAAATAAGAATAAATGAGTTATTATTGTTATGTGGGGCTGATATAAAAGAGATAAATTGCGTAAGAAAACATATCTCAGCTATAAAAGGGGGAAGGCTTGCTGAATTAATTTCGCCTGCTAAAATTATTACATTAATAGTATCTGATATTATTGATTCTCCTTTTGAACATATTGGTTCAGGACCTACAATAGGTGATTCAACTACATTTTCTAATGCATATGAGGTTCTTAAAAAATATAAATTAGAACAGAAAATCAAGCCAGAAATCAGAGATTATTTTTTAAGAGGAATAAATAAGGAAATTCCAGATACTCCATCTCCTGATGCTGAGATATTCTCAAAAAATTATAATTTTCTTATTGGAGATAATTTAATTGCTCTGGAATCAGCAAAGAAGGAAGCAGAACGCCTTGGAATTAAAACATTTATATTAACATCAAGAGATAATGGAGAACCTTTACAAGTAGCAAAAGGTTACTCTTCAATGGTTAAGAAGATCATTTTATCTAAAAGCTCCTTCAAATCACCTCTTCTTCTTTTATGTGGAGGAGAATTAAGTGTATATGTAAGGGGTAAAGGAAAGGGAGGAAGAAACCAGGAATTTGTTTTGAACATGCTTAAAGAATTGAAAGCTATAAAAAAATCCTTCTATATTTCAAGTATAGGGACAGATGGAATTGATGGTCCTACTGATGCTGCTGGTGCATGGATTGATGAAAAAACAATTAATAAGGTAAATGGGTTGAAATTGAATATAGATTCTTACTTAAAAGATAATGATTCATACAGTTTTTTTAAAAAGATCAATCAGTTAATAAAAACAGGCCCAACCAGAACAAATGTTATGGACCTCAGAATGTTTTATATTTCTTAAGTAAGTAATAAGTAAGGGGTCGTGTCTTAACATTATACATTTAGGAGAAAAATAGGTATAAAAATAGGGTCAGGTCTTTAATTTTAGCATTTTGCTCCAAAACCAGCCAGTTAATTGCAACGTTATATAGTATAAAATATGATTTTTATAAAATTTAAAAAAGTTTGTTGACATTAAAAATTTTTTATATCAATAATAAACCTCGGGGGACGGTGGCTGTAATCTTGAAAACTTTTTTAAGTTTGGCTTTTATAGTGTAATTTGACCCCTTATACTTTTTTCATCTCAATTATTGACAACTAGGTAACTTTTATCTATATTTAGATCAAAGGAGGTAAAACAGAAATGAAAATAAAAATAATTATAATTTGCGCTTTGGTAATTTTTTTATCTTCACTTTATTCCCAGGTAGTTGCTCCCAAAGTTTTCTTTTACAGAGTTAAGGTCACCGGAAATGTGGTAGTTACTCACATTAATCCTATGAAAGGAGTTCCTGATGCCAGAAGTGGTATATTAGCCTGTCAGGCAAATACTGTTTTAAATCTGGATTTCTGGTTTGATTCGGCAACTCTGCAATTAAAATATAAAAAATGCACAATAAAATTAAAGAAATTTGATTGTCCGAATTATGGATTAGCAGATCGATGCATCTTTATTCCCAAGCCTGAGTCATATAATGAGTATAAATTCAAAATGGATGCAAAACTCAAAAAAGATTCAGCAACAATTGGCAATCCCGGGGACAGCAATTATCAGGTTCATGACCAGGTGGAATTAAAACTTGAACCTGTTCCTCCATTAAAACCTTTAGTTATAAATGTAAAATGTCCAAATGGAGCTCCGGCTGATATTTCGGATTATGGAACAACTTTTAATCAGGTATTTATGGCATTGAATAAAATGAGATATCTTGTACCTGTGAAAATTAGTAGTACCAAAGAGCATATAATTGAAACGACTGTTTTTAATTTATACAAGGTTAAAATAAATTTAATAATCGAAGGAATAAATCAACCTGTTGCAGATATCAAAGATAATTGAGTGTCAAAAAACTTCTAATCTACAATTCCAGCAGGTAATTTTTTAATAGGTAAAAAATAGGAACAGATACCTATTTATTAATAATGATTTTGATAAAATTATAGAAGATTAAGATTTTAAACCCATAATTGACATAAAAAATTCCGTATGTCAGAATAATATCTTAACATAACAATATAAAAAAGAATTATGTTTTTTGAGGGAAACAGATGAAAATACCCTTATACCAGATAGATGCATTTGCATCTAAGTTATTTGAAGGCAATCCAGCAGCGGTTTGCCCATTAGATAAATGGCTGCCTGATGAAATAATGCAATCTATTGCAGAAGAAAATAATTTGTCTGAAACTGCGTTTTTTGTGCCAAAGGGTAATGGCTTCCATATAAGATGGTTTACCCCAGCAAGCGAAGTGGATTTATGCGGTCATGCAACATTGGCAGCGGCTTACGTCTTGTTTAGTATTCTCGGCTACAAAAGAGACAAGATTGAGTTTGATTCCAAATCCGGGACACTGACCGTAACAAAAAATGATGAATGGTTAGTTATGGACTTTCCTGCGCAACCTCCTGTTTCGTGCGATATTCCAAATGAAATTGTTAAGGCATTTGAAATAACACCTATTGAATGTCTGAAATCAGAAGATTTTATTGTCGTTTTTGAGCATGAAATTGATATTGAATCGGCAAACCCGGATTTTGAGCAATTAAAAAAGCTTGATTTGCGTGGTGTCATTATTACAGCAAAGTCCTTTCGCTATGATTTTGTTGCACGGTTCTTTGCACCCAAATACGGAATCCCTGAAGACCCAGTAACGGGTTCTGCATATACACAACTTGCGCCATATTGGGCATCTAAGATTGGTTCAAAACGATTTAGCGTTAAACAATTGTCATCACGAGGTGGTGAGTTATACTGTGAGATCGTTGATGATCGAGTTCTTATATCCGGCAAAGCAATAAAATATTTGGAAGGCAAAATCAAAATTAAAACATAACAAAATTATTTAAATAGAAAACAAATATAATATTAGGAGATATAGTTATGATTACTAAACAGCCTAAACAAAGAACCGCTTTAATTGAAAAATTCACTCTTTGCGAGAAGATCCTTATGAGGACAGTATTTTTAGGAAATATTCTTATCGGGGCGTACAGCATTTATTTAGAGAATATCTTCGTCGGATTACTATATTCTGTATTTATTATCTTAGGACTCAATTTTATAGTTACTTATTGTATATGCTCACATTGTCCCTATCCTTATAAACATTCAGACTGCCTTTTTATGCCATTTAAGCGGATTAAAAAATTGCATAAATTTCGCGGATGTTCAATGAGTTCTATAGAAAAATTCGGTTTTATTGCAATGTTTGCTGTAATATTTCTGTTTCCACAATATTGGTTGCTTAAAAATTACACCCTCCTAATTCTATTTTGGATATGTCTTTTTCCAACCATCATAATATTTCCCTTTTATTTCTGTAAGCGGTGTAAGCACCTTAGCTGTCCATTTAATTTGGTAAAAGAGAATAAAAATGTTCATCAGGAGCATGAAAATGATACAACTAACGTATAGGGGGTGGTGGAACTCTGCGGGCACTCCATTTATTCCGCATGTATAATTTAAAAAATATAATAACGAATATAAGGAAACGAGAATAATGAAATTATTAACTGTGTTACTGATGTTTTTATTTTGCTTAAATCTAAATGCTCAAAACAAATCTCAGGTTAAAGGTCCAATAGAATACATTTATGATTCGACAAAAACTGTTAGTTTAAAAGCTTACATATTTTCCCCTGCAGAGAAGGAAATAAAAAAGAGTAATCCGGCAATCGTCATATTTCACGGTGGTGGTTGGAGTATAGGAGAACCTTCCTGGGTTTTTGGGATTGCGAAAAAATATGCTAAAAAAGGGATGGTAGCTATTGCAGCTCAGTACAGATTATCTGATCAAGAAAATATTACACCTATAGATGCAATGGAAGATGCCCGAAAAGTTATCCTGTGGATAAGGAAAAACTCAAATGAATTGAGAATAGATAAGGATAGAGTTGTTGCTTATGGTTGGTCTGCGGGAGCTCACTTAGCTTCATGTGCCGCTGTATTTCAATCAACAGGTTCAGAAAAAAAGATAAATAGTGTTCCAAATGCTTTGATTTTAGTTTCCCCAGCTTTATCAATAAATAATGATGGATGGTTTAAAAAATTGCTTGGAGAAAAAGGAAATCCAAGTGATTATTCACCTGCGGAACATCTTAAGAAAAATATGCCTCCTTGTATAATTGTAGTTGGCAAAGATGATACTGTTACTCCAATTCATCAATCCAAATTGTTCCATAAAAATATGCTAAAATATGGCAATGAATCATATCTGCACATTTATGATGGAGTAGGTCATCTTTTTACACCTTCCGACCAACCAGATGATGGATATCCTAAACCAGATAAAAAAATACAGGCAAAAGCATATGATGAAATAGATTTATTTTTGAAAAAGTTGGGATACATAGAATAAAAACTGGGCATAACCTGAACATTATGGTGCATAAAACGGAGAAAAGGAAATAATGAGAAAATATTTAAAATATATAATTGTTGCATTTTTGATTTCGATTATTGTCTTTTGATTTTAGAGTCCCCTTGAATGACTTTTCTTTAAAACTGATTGAGAAAAAATATTTAAAAAAAGGATATAAAAAATCTCTTAGGGTTTATTCATTGTTGCCTCCGATCGGGATTAGGAATATTTTTACAAAAGGATGGCTGACAGATACAATTGCATATCTTCATATGACAGAAATGAGCAATAAATCAGAAAAAGTTCATAATACGATTAATGATTTTTTCGAAAGATATGGTTCTGCCAAAGGATTTGTTATTGACATTAGAGATAATATTGGTGGATATTCTATTCCTGTCAAAGAACTGGCTCAAAGATTTACAGACAAAAAGAGATTGTATGCTATTTCAAGATTAAGAAATCCGGTGAATATTTTTTCTTTTCAAGAGCCTGAATACTGGACAATTAAACCATGCTCAGGGAAAAACTATAATGACAAACCCGTTGCCCTGTTAGTAAATGGGAATACTCAAAGTGCAGCAGAATTATTCGCGTTAATGATGAAGACACTTCCGAATATCACATTAATGGGAAATACTACTTCAGGTGTATTTGCTGACACGCATATTGGCAAACTACCAAACGGATGGGAATATAGAATGTCTATTAGAAAAACCACGGATAGTAAGGATGTTTCATTAGAAGATATTGGAATTATACCAGATATATTAATTGAAAATACAAAAAAAGATATTGATAATGGCAAAGATAAAGTGATAGAGTATGCAATTAAATATTTGTCATCCGGAGATAAAAATGAAGGAAATAAAGGGAACAGGTAATTTATTTATCTATATTTAAATGATTCTTTTGATTATTTTAGGAGAATAAACAATTCAATTATTCATGCACAAACATTTGATGACAAATATATTCATGAAGCAATAGATTTAGGATTGCAAATTTTGGTACAATTGAAAAAATTAAACGAAATACAAATTAAAAAAACTTGGTACAGAACAAATCGTTTCAATTGATATTTGACTTTTTGTTTATGGTGATTTAACCTGAATTCTTTTTAATTAGAGGATAAAATGAAATTTGCTGTTAAAAAAAAACAACCAACCAGCAGAATGTGTTTTGTCTGCGGATCCGGAAACTCATCAGGCCTGCATGCAAGGTTCTACGAACTTGAGAATGGAGAGCTAACCGCTCTGTTTACACCGGGAGAAGAGCATCAAGGCTATCCTGGGAGGCTTCACGGCGGAATTGCGTCAACCATTCTAGATGAAACTATCGGACGGACAATTATGCTGAACGATTCGGATGAGTACTGGGGAGTTACGATTGAGTTTACATCGAGATATAGAAAACCCATTCCTCTCGGTTCTCAGATCCGGGTTGTTGCAAGGGTTACACAAAACTCGAGCAGAGTCTTTGAGGGTTCCGGGGAGATTCTCCTTGAAGACGGAACCATAGCTGTAGAGGGAAAGGGGAAGTACCTGAAACTTGACCTGTCTAAGATCGGTGATATAAATGAGCTTGATGAAGAGTGGAATGTGAAACTAACACCGGAAGACCCAGAATATATAGAAATCTGATTTTTAGGGTTGCTGGGTTACAGTTTATAGAGTTAAATATGATGTTTTCAAATGCGATTGTTCGGAAGCCTTGTAGAAGTATGATTAAGGGATTAACCGAAGCGAATTTGGGGGTTCCTGATTATCACAAAGCTATTGGTCAACATGAATCTTATGTTTGTGCGTTGAGGGAGTGTGGACTAAATGTAAAGGAATTGGAAGCAGATGAAAATTTTCCAGATTCCACATTTGTGGAAGATACGGCTTTGTTAACTCCGCATTGTGCAATTATCACTAATCCGGGAGCACCATCTCGGAGAGGTGAAATCATCGGAATGAAGAGAGTTATTCAGGAATACTATTCTGACATTGAAGAAATACTATCACCCGGAACAGTCGAAGCTGGTGATATAATGATGGTTGGCAGTCATTTTTATATAGGTTTATCTGTACGGACGAATTTAAAGGGGGCAGAACAAGTCATACGTATCTTAAATAAATATGGGATGAGTGGCTCGACGATAAAATTGGGAAAAGTACTTCATTTAAAAACAGGTTTGGCATATTTAGAAAATAACAATTTATTGGTTTGTGGAGAATTTTTATCTAATCCGGAATTTAAAAAGTTTAACATTATAGAAATTCCTGAAGAAGAAAGTTATGCAGCCAATTGTATATGGATAAATGATAAAGTATTAATTCCAAAAGGGTACCCGAATACAAAACAGAAAATTATAGATGCTGGATACTCGATAGCTGAAGTCGATGTATCTGAATTCCGCAAATTGGATGGTGGATTGAGTTGTCTATCATTGAGATTTTAGGGAATAGCAACCTAAAAAAGGGTTATGTTTAAGAATAAATTGACATAATTTGAAATATTCTAAAATTATGATAATATTTGTTTGAGGGAAAAGAGAAAAAATACCCAAATGAAAAAACAAATACAAGATACACATCCAAAAATTGAAAAAATGATTATTGAAGGATACCGGAAAATGACTCCCCAGCAGAAGTTACAAAAAGTAAGTGAATTAAATAAATCTATACAACAAATTGCATTGGCTCGAATACGGAAACAGTATGGAAATATATCAGAAATGGAACAGCGATTACGCTTAGCATCGTTGTGGCTAAATCGGGAAATAATGATAAAGGTTTTTGGCTGGGATCCCCAAGAGAAAGGCTATTGATATGATTCTCGGAGAACCCCTTCAGATTACAAATCAAATCGCAGAGGTTTTTCTGGACCTTAAAATTCATTATATGATTGGAGGTTCTCTTGCCAGTTCTCTTCATGGAATTCCCAGAGCGACCCAGGACATTGATATTGTCGCAGACATCAAACCAAATAAAGTTAAAGAATTAGTCAACATTCTAAAAAAGGATTTTTACATTGATGAAGATATGATTAAAGAGGCTTTATCGCGCTGTACATCATTCAATATTATCCACCTGGAAACCATGTTCAAGGTTGACATATTTATATTAAAACAGGATCAGGCTTCAAAAGAAGAAATGTCCAGGCGGAAAAGCTACAGAATTTCTGAAAAACAAAATCTATATATTACAAGTGCAGAGGACATAATTATACACAAGTTGCATTGGTATGAGCTAGGTGACAGAGTTTCGGAGAGACAATGGAAAGATGTAATCGGTGTGCTCCAAGTTCAGGGTAAACGTCTAAACTATGATTATTTGGAAAAGACTGCGAATCGAATGAATGTTTCTGAGCTTCTTATACAAGCCATTGAAGAAGTTAAAAAAAAATACCAAATGAACTATTAACCATATTGAACCCCTTTTAGCCCAAATAATCAAGTAAGGCCATTTATAGGGAAAATACTGGGAGTATTTTAGGAATTTTATCAATTTTATTAAGTTTGTTTAGATTAATTAATAAGATGCCGGGATTCATATCCCGAAAAAGAGTTAAATCAGCATAAGAAGCGGAAAAATATCTTTAATACCTAAACTAATCCCTTAGGCTTAGGATACAATTTTTTTT
>JAUWQW010000029.1 GCA_030610885.1 Candidatus Aminicenantota bacterium
TGTAACGTTAAAATGAGCCCGAGAAGATTATCTGAACTGTATATTCTGAAGAGATTTACTTTTGAGTTTTTCGGTTTTGAGTGTTCTAACTGTTCCTGGGTGAAGTGGTATTCACGATACTGATAAGTTAACTTGAAATGAGTTGGTATTAATTTCTGCATCATTCTTTCAGCAGGATTAAGTTTTTGCAGGTTTTTTTTCCTACACGAACACTTTTTGTTTCCACATTTGTATATGGTAACAAGTTGCTGTACTTTCCATTCATACAGTTTGTAATGACAGTGAGGGCAATATAGCTCAATGTCTTTCCTGTTTTTCTTAAAACGCTTGTGAATTATAAATGTTTTTTTACAAACTTTGCAGATTAATTGAGTTTTTTTCTTGCCATCATTGAAGTAGATATATTGATGAGGAGCTTCACAGTGTGGACATTTAATAAGTTTTGGTACTTGTAAATAGTCTGACCTATGCTTAGCTGGCTTAAGAGATTTGTTGTGTAAGGATTTGTACTCTTTTAGAAGTTCTTTCCAGAATTTTTTCGTTTTTTTTTCCTACCTGGTTTTTCTTTTAATGGAGGTTCAGGATCAACATTAAATTTTCGATAGTTTGGATGATCTTCTTTGAATGTATCTTTTGGCTGAATTTCTGAATTCGGATCGTTTAAGATTTCGAGTAATTTATCTGAAATTGCTTGCACTTTCTTTCGATCAAACCTTTTACAAATCCATATAACAAATTTAACTACATTATCATGCATTTTTAATCTCCCTGAAATGCAAATTTTAACAAAAAAAAGGGAGAAAAGCTAAATAAAGGTGAAAGCCTTTAATATAAAGGGTTTTGAAAGTTTTACCTTAAAAACTTTTGACATTACGAAAAATTTTATGAGGAGTTAAAATGAAAAAACAAATACTTATTATATTTTTACTTTATATTTTGTTAGGCTTCAGCTTTGGAGAAAAGAGAAAAAATATCAGCTTTTTATCTCCCCAAAGCTTTTATCTCTATACCATGGCTTCCAATGTTGATATAAATCCCTACAATGCGTATGAATTTGGAGGAAGCGAAAGTAAATTTTCTATGGTTTACGGATTTGGCTATAATATCGTCAATTTTTATAACCGTTATAAAATAAATTTTGAATTTGACTTTATAAGTCCTGCCTATGAAGTGTTCTCTGATAACATCAGGGACACCCAGAAAATTAATTTTTTCAATTTCAAACTTTCTTTCCAGTATATTTTACCCCGAAATCAAGTTTCTTTTTTTACAGGTCTGGGGGTTGGGAGTATCAATTTTCTAGAAAATACTATCTTTTATTCGGAAAGAGTCACTTCTATGATTTTACAGCTGGGTGCCAAAATCAGATTTTCTAAAAATTTATCCCTGAGAGCAGAGTTCAATCACTTCCTGGATCCCGGAGATTCCTATACTGATTATTGGGGCGACATATATGACTATGACGATGATTCAATTCCTCTTGCTTCTATTTTTGCCGTCGGATTGGAGTTGAATTTTTAATTAGATGTGTATTGAAAACCCTGAAACTCCACCCATAGCTTCCCAGATATTTTCACTAATAGTTGGATGGATAAAAATCAACTCTTTGAAATCATCGGTTTTCTTTTTTTCTGAAATTGCATAAGTAAGCAAAGGCATTAATTCCCCTGCTTCTGCACCGAGGATGTGAGCTCCGACAATAACATTATTCTTATCAGCAATGATCTTTACAATTCCTGTTTTTTCATCAATAGCATTTGACCTTGATCCAGCTGAATATGGAAATCTTCCAATTTTCATATCAATTCCTCTCTCTTTTGCTTGCTCTTCAGATAATCCAGCTGAGGCAAGCTCCGGGAATGTAAAAACAGCAGCCGGGATTATGTGTTCCTGGATTTTTTTCCTTTCTTTTATAAAATCTACAATTCCAATTGCCTGACGAGAAGCCTTATGTGCAAGCAATGGCTTTCCTATAACATCACCACATGCGAAAATATTGGGTACTCCTGTTTGAAGATTATTATTAACTTTTATAAAACCTTTTTTATCTCTCTCAATATTAAGTGATTTATCAAAAAGTTTATCACTATTCGGAAACCTGCCAACAGAAAGCAAAACTTTTGAAAATTCTTCTTTCCATTTTTTATCACCTCTCTTGAAATGTAACTTTATTGTCTGCTTATCTCTGTTAATCAAAGGTTCAGACACAAATGTAGAAGTATATATGTTCATCTTTTGTTTTCTTAACTCTTTTTCGAGTATTCCAGAAAGTTCTATATCCAAACCAGGAAGTATACTATTAAGAATCTCAACAATATAAACTTCCGAACCAAGATAATTATAAATAGTGCCAATTTCAAGGCCAACAGCCCCGGCCCCAACAATTAATAATCTGTCAGGAATTTTTTTCAAATCAAGAGCAATATCCGAATTGATTACATACTCTCCATCAACCTTTAAAAAGGGAAGTTCTAAAGGTTTTGAGCCTGTTGAAATAACAATATTTTTTGATTTTAATTCTTGCTCTTCATTTATTAAAACAGTATCTTCAGAAATGACCCTTGCCTTACCATTTATATGATCAACATTATTTTTATTAAAAAGAAACTCAATTCCCTTTGTTAATTTGGAAACCACCCTATTCTTTTGTTTAATCATATCATCAATATCAAATATAAAATCATTGATTTTTAATCCTAATTTTGAGCATGATTTTAATTGTTTCAGTACCTTTAATGAATGAAGATAAGTTTTTGTTGGGATACATCCTCTTTGTAGACAGGTGCCCCCTAACTTATCCAATTCCACAACTGCCACTTTTAAACCCTTTTTTGCAGCAGCGATTCCACCTGCATAACCTGCAGATCCTCCACCAATAAAAATCACATCATAGAGCATTTTTCCTCCTAATAAGGGTCAGGCAATAATCTGCTTCATTCTTCTAACTGCTTCTGTTAATCCCATAAAAGTTGAATTTGCAACAATTGAATGCCCAATATTCAATTCTTCAATATCTCTCATTGTAACAATAGGGAATACATTTTGATAAGTTAGTCCATGTCCTGCAAGAATTCTAAAATTCATTCTTTTTGCATATTCAATAGATTTTTTAATTTTTTCTAATTCTAAAGTAGCATTACTATTATTCCAATTTTCTGCATACTCTCCAGTATTTATCTCTATTACATTTATTCCCATTCTATAGCAGGCCTTTATTTGATCTATATTTGGATCAACAAAGACTGACACTTTAACCCCAGCAGCTTTGAGATTATCAACAACCTCTTTAATCTTATCATTATAAACAACAACATCAAGCCCCCCTGATGTTGTTACCTCTTCTGAACTTTCCGGTACAAGAGTGCAAATATCAGGTTTGTATTTCAATGCAATTTTAACCATATCCATTGAAATAGCCATTTCTAAGTTCAATTTTGTTTTAATAAGTGCCCTCAACAATTCCAAATCTTTCTCTTGAATATGCCTTCTATCTTGTCTTAAATGAATAGTAATGCCGTCAGCTCCAGCAAGCTCTGCAATAACAGCTGCGTACACAGGATCTGGTTCATTGGTTATCCTTGCCTGTCTCAATGTTGCAATATGGTCAATATTTACTGCTAGTTTCATTTCAACCTCCTATGTTTGATTTTATAAAACTTACAAAATTCTCCATATTCTTATTGATAACATCTATAGACTTTGATTCAATCATTATTCTTATTTTTGGTTCTGTGCCCGAATACCTGATTAATAACCTGGAGTATTTTCCATACTTATCATTAAATTTTTCAATCATATCATTTAATTCTTTCCAATCCTCTAAAAGCTTCTTTTCTCTTACAAGAACACTCACAGTTTTTTGGGGATATAAATCTAACTTTTTATAAACATCTGAAGGTTTTAAACCTAAAGTTAATATAGACTTTATAAAAAAAATAGATGTGAGAATTCCATCTCCTGTCTTTTGAAAATTTCTTAAAATTATATGCCCCGATTGTTCTCCGCCAAGAATTGAATTATAAGACTTCATCTCTTCATATACATTTTTATCACCAATCATTGTTCTCAAGAAATCAATACCCTTTTTTTCCAAAGCATTTTCAAGCCCTAAATTCGACATTATTGTTCCAACAACAACTTTATTAAAATCCTTTTCATATTTAGATAAAAACTCAGAAAGCACAAACAAAATATAATCACCATCAAGAATATTTCCCTGATTATCGACAAAAATCACTCTATCTCCATCACCATCAAATCCAATTCCTAAATCAGCATTTTCATTAATAGTCTTTTTTTTCAAATCTTCAAGATCTGTAGATCCACAACGTAAATTAATATTCTTTCCATCGGGATTAGCATTTATTAAAATTGTTTCAAAGCCCAATTTCCTAAACACATTTGGCGCAATCTCAAAGGTTGCCCCATTTGCACAATCAACTACTAATTTAAATTTTTTATCCCCTATGTTCCCCGCTTCTCGAACTAAAAACTCTTCATATTCTTTTTTTACATCTCCCTTACCAATAAGATTAAGATCACACATGCTTGTTTGTTTTATAGAAAAAAATATATCCTCAATCTCTTTTTCTTTCTTCTCAGATATCTTTTCTCCATTACTCTTGAAAATCTTTATACCATTATAAAAATATGGATTATGTGACGCAGTTATCATTATTCCATAATCAAAATTATAATGATTAACTATATATGAGAGTCCGGGTGTAGGAATGATCCCACAAGAGCTCACATTTGCATTTTCAGCTATACCAGAAGCGATTAAGTGTTCAAAAAAGCTCCCGGAAATGCGTGTATCTCTTCCTATTAATATATTAGAACCTATGAACAGCTTCCCAATAGAATTGCCGATTCTTAAAATAGAATCATCATCAAATGGAAAATCTCCAACTACAGCTCTAATTCCATCAGTGCCAAATAATTTATTTGCTTCTGCTCTTGACATTTCTATTTTTCACAGCTATTGTAACTTCAACTTCTTCAGAATCTTTAAATTTGAGAATCTCCACTTTCTTTTCTAATGAAAGTTTGAAGGTTGTTGTTTTATCTATTTTAGAAAGATCAATACTTTCAGCAGTATAAACCATATCTATATCTTTAATCTGTGATTTGTATCCATATATCTTAACTTTTTCAGGTCTAACACTCCTTTTAATAAGCTTTATCCCATTTTCGAACATACCAGTATATTTCACTTTTACAGGGACCTCTTTTATAAAAAATTCTTCAATGGTAATTTCAATCCATTGAGGATAAACAGATACAACATTTACATTTACAGGATACTCAAGATAATCTCTTGTGAATTTATTTAATTTCATGCTCTGATTAGTACCCTTTAAATCTATTTTCAATCTAAAATCTTTCAGATCAATTTTCTTCATTTCAGTTGAAATTCCTTTTACCTTTACTCTTACCTTTTCAGGGTTTATATTTTTCACATCTATATTATTTGAAACATTAAAATATTCAACATTAACATCTATGGTTTCTTCCAAATAAGTTCTCTCTTTCCCTGTAATTAAAATCCATGTTAATAATGCAACAAAAAAGGCTGAAATTTTTAAATTAAAATTATTAAAAATAATATTTTTTATTTTCATCTTCAAATTTTATAGTGTAAAAGCCTATTCTTTACACCTTCTCTATCAAGCCCTCTAATTAATTCTCCGTTAATTGCAAGAGAAATTTTCCCGGTTTCTTCTGAAACAACAATCACTACACAATCAGTCTGCTGAGTAATTCCTACAGCTGCGAGATGTCTGGTCCCTTTTGGACTCAACTCTAAAAGTGGTGGTAGAGGAAAAAAACACCTTGCTAAAGCAACTCTGTTTTTACTAATGATCACTGCACCATCATGTAATGGAGAATTAGGTGTAAAAATAGTTAACAATAAATCTTTGCTTACTTCAGCATCCACCTTTACTGGCTTATTAACATAATGTTTCACATCTATATCTCTTTCAATTGCAATCAAAGCTCCTATTTTTGAAAGAGATAGAGCCACAATAGTATTTACAATTTCATCAATTATTTCAGTCTTAGCTGTTAAATCATATTTTGTTCTTAATTTACTTCCAATTTCAGCTAATATTTTCCTTAACTCATCCTGGAATAGTACTATTATAGCAAAAATTAGATATGTGAAAAAATTATTAAGAATATATGAAAATGCAGTTAACTTTAACAAACCCGCAATAATTGTAAAAACCCCTATTAAAATTATCCCGACTGCAACTTGATACGATTTGGTGCCTTTAATTAATAGTAACAAATAGTAAAACAGAAGAAATAAAAAAAGAATATCAAAAACATCACCAAAATTGAATTTTGAAAACGCATTATATATATAATCAAAAATCATTTACTTTTGTCTTTTTTATCATTTTTTGCCTTTGAAATCTCTACTTGTTTTTTTGAATTTATTCCTACTTTCTTATGTTTCTTCCCATAAATAATAGGATTAATATCATTAATATTCAAAGACTCTTTTTCCAATAATAATTTTGCTATTTTTTCAAGTTTATCTTTATTCTCCATAATGATTCTTTTTGAATTTTTATAAGCCTTGTCAATAATTTTTCTTATCTCTGCATCAATTTTCTTTGAAGTATCCTCTGAGTGTTCTGGATGAGACATGATATCTCTTCCTAAAAAGATCATATTATCCTTTTTCCCGAATGACAATGGACCCAAAGAAGACATCCCCCATTCACAAACCATTTTTCGCGCAATGGAAGATGCTCTATCTAAATCATTTCCTGCACCAGTTGTCATTTGATCTAAAAGTAGTTCCTCTGAAGCTCTACCCCCAAATAGAACTGAAAGCTGAGCTTCCAAATAGGGTTTTGAATATGTGTATTTATCATCCAGAGGTAATTGTTGAGTTATACCCAAAGCCATTCCTCTTGGAATTATAGAGACTTTATGAATTGGATCAGCCTCTTTTTCCATAACAGCCACCAATGCATGCCCTGCTTCATGGTAAGCAGTTGTTCGTTTTTCCTTCTCAGAGATAATTACACTTCTCCTTTCTGTTCCCATCATAACCTTATCTTTTGCATACTCAAAATCATTCATATCAACCTTTTTTCCGCCTTTTCTCGACGCCCAAAGTGCTGCTTCATTTACCATGTTAGCAATATCAGCTCCTGTAAAACCTGGTGTTGAACGGGCTAACACTTTAAGATCTACATCTTTTGAAATCGGGATGCTTTTAATATGAACTTTTAATATTTCTTCTCTTCCCTTTACATCAGGAATCAGGACAACTATTCTTCTGTCGAATCTTCCTGGTCTTAGAAGTGCTGAATCCAGTATGTCGGGCCTATTGGTAGCAGCAATAATTATAACTCCTTCATTTGGAGCAAAACCATCCATTTCAACCAATAATTGATTTAGGGTTTGCTCTCTTTCATCATGTCCGCCGCCCAACCCTGCTCCTCTTTGCCTGCCAACTGCATCAATCTCATCTATGAATACAATACATGGTGCATGTTTCTTCCCCTCTTCAAATAAATCTCTAACCCTTGATGCTCCAACCCCAACAAACAATTCAACAAAATCAGAACCTGATATAGAAAAAAAAGGAACCTCTGCTTCGCCAGCAATTGCTTTAGCAAGTAAAGTTTTCCCAGTTCCAGGAGGGCCTACTAAAAGTACACCCGTTGGTATTTTGCCTCCTAACCTCTGAAACTTTTTTGGCTCTTTTAAAAACTCAATAATCTCTTCAAGTTCTTCCTTTGGCTCATCAACGCCAGCAACATCCTTAAAAGTGACCTTGTTTTTTTCACCTGAAAACATCTTCGCTTTACTTTTCCCAAAACTAAAAGCTTTTCCCCCTCCTTGTTGCCTCATCATTGCAATCCAGAAAACAATAAGTATTACAAAAGGAGCCCAGGACAACAATATTGAAACCCACTCATTTTTATTCAATTCTTCAATTTCAACTTTTCTTACTTTTTTTAGTAATTGAGTATATAAATCAGGATAATTGTTTGGAATTGTAGTCCTATAGTTACTCCCCTTTAAATCAGTTACATTGCTGGATTTTAAGTCCCCTGTAACAACGTTACCTTTTATTTTAACTGAATCTATCTGACCATTCTTTACTCTTTGCATAAACTCTGAAAATTCAATTTTCTCAACCCCACTCTCAGTAACATTAGATAGCATATTCCATAACACTATTATAATGATCAAAGAAGCTATCCAGAACAATATCCCTTTTTGTCTAGTATGTTTAATATTCTTCATCTATTTCCTCACCTTTAAAAGGTTATTATATCATAAATTCTTCTTCTTTAAAAACAGTTTAATCTCTACATTATAACTATTTTATCTTTAATATCATCTCTTCAAAAATCTTTTTATAAAAAAAACAATTTTATTTTACTTTTATCTTAATTTCATGAGATTTAATTCCAACCTCTAACTTAATTTCTTTATTGTTTTTTGTAATAAAATCAAGAATCTTTGTTTTTAATTCCTTTCCAATTATATCAACAACAGAATGAGCATAACTACCTGATTGTAAGGCTTTATAAGAAATCACATCAATCACATTTTTGTTTATATCTATAACAGCATTATATTTCTTTTTCATTTCATATTTTAACTTATCAATTCTCTGTGTAGCAATAAGCCTTAAATGATTCTCTGTTAAAGGGGAAAATTCTATTATTTCATCTACCCAATCCAACATATTCATTATTTTTAATGGGACAATTATTTCATTAGAAATTCTATTCCCCTTTACAAATCCAATATGACTCTCCTTTCTTTTTTCCCCAATACTTGTTAAACTGAAAATGAATATTATATTTGATAGATAATGTTTTTTACCAAAAGCATCAATAATCTCCCCTTTACTTAAAACTTTACTTAAAAAATATAGAATTGAAGAATGGACATTTTCAATATTCTCAAACAATACAACAGAAAAAGGGTGATTTTCTATTTCCTGAATTAAAATACCTGGATTTAACCTATCATCACTTATAAGTTTATTTATATCCTCAGGGTTTTTATAATCAATAAGGTTTATTACTCTCAATTTAAGATCTATTCCAAATAAATAAGTTGCAATTTTTGATGCAACATAACTCTTTCCGACTCCTGTTGGTCCTAGGAAAAGAAATATACCCTCAGGTTTTGTATTAATAATATTATCTTCAAGTCTGGATAACCTTGATAACTTAATTATTCTTGCAATCTCTTCTAATGCATTTCTTTGATTTACCACATTTTTTTTTAGATAATCCAGAATACCTCTGCAATACTCCTGAGGATCTCTTTTTATAACCTCATATGGGAGTTTTGAAATAGTGCTTATACTTTGATAGAAGTACTCAGGACTCAATTCCATCTCTTTTTTTAAGGAAGCCTTTGAACAAGAGATATCAAGAAGATCAATTGCCTTATGAGGAAATGCTCTATGAGGTATAAAATTTTTAGAAAGAGAATAAATTTTCTCAAAAAGATTCTTAGGTATTTTTAAAGAATAATATTTTTCAAAATAAGGTTTTACACCAACCAAAATTTCAAGCATCTCTTTTTTATCTGGTTCATTCACCAAAATTGGTGAAAAATTCAAAGATAATACTTCATCACTCTTTATAAATTTATAATAATTTTCAGGTGTTGTTGCTGCAATTATATTTAACTCTCCTTTCGAAATATATGCTTTTAAAAAATTCTGAATCTGATTGTATTGATTTTCTTTATTGAATGCTACGATTGATTGCATCTGCATTTCATCAAGAAATAATATAATCTTATCCCTATTTTGTTTTATCTCAGAAAACAACCTCTCAAAATCTTTAATTAAACTCTCAATAGAGTCTCTTGAATAGATAAAAGCATTCATAGAAAGCTCAAGAATAATCTTATTTCTTAAAATAGGAGAAGTTTTTTCGTTTTTTATTCTGGATGCAACTTCAGTTATAAGTGCTGTTTTTCCAACACCAGGTTTACCAATTAAAAACAGATTGTTTTTCAATTTCCGGAGTAAAGTTTCCATTACAGCTTCAATTTCTCTTTCCCTACCAATAAACGGTATTCTATCCTCTCTTTCTGCAGCTTTACTTAAATTATCTAAAAAGGGGTAAAATTTTTTTGAAATATTTAATTTTCCTAAACTATTAGTCATAAGCAGTGCTCACACAAATCCTTTAAAAAACAATTATAACAATTCGGTTTTTTTTTACAAACATTCTTACTATGTTCCACAATCAACGAATGAAATTCATTGAAAATGATTAATTTATCGCGTTCAAATTCATCTCTAAACACATTCTGAAATAAAGATTGAATTTTATCATAATCATCCATAATTATATTAAAAATTCTTGAAAAAATTCTCTTTGTATAAGCATCAACCATAAAAAAAGGTAACTTAAAAGCATATAAAAGCATTGAATCAGCAGTTTCTTTACCAATCCCCCAGATTCTCAAAAGTTCTTCTCTTTTTGGAATTCTTCCATTAAGTTTTATAAAAAAATCTGTGAAAATTTTTATTTTTCCCGCTTTTTGGTTAAAATACCCAGAAGGTTTGATCTCTGAGATTAATTCTTCCTTTCCAATTTCATTTATAATGTTAAAATAAAGAAACCCTTTATTTTTAAGATTATCTAAAGCTTTTTCAACTTGTGTCCAACTTGTATTCTGAGTTAAAATAGCTCCAACACAAATCTCAAACTGCTGGGATCTATTTTCAGGTAAAGTATAATCTTCAGGATGATAACCTTTTTTTAAATGCACATCATTACTAGTTTTATTCCTCAAATCAATTAAAGGCCACCACCCTTGAGGCCCATATTGTTTTAAGAGTATATGATAAATATCTCTTATCTTTTTGTTTTTCATCAATTATTTTTGTCAATAAATTGAAATTTTAAAAGTGTTCTCCACAATATTTCAAGATCGAGTTTAAATGTCCAATTTTGTATATAATATATATCAAACTCAATCCTTTTATCAAGTGGAGTATTCCCTCTGAGCCCATGAACCTGAGCCCAGCCAGTAATACCCGTTTTTACCTTGTGACGAAGCATATATTTGGGAATATAACCTTTAAATTTTTCAACAAATTCAGGTCTTTCAGGTCTTGGGCCAACAAGGCTCATATCCCCCGCTAAGACATTCAATAATTGTGGTAGTTCATCAATTGAAAATTTTCTCAAAAATTTCCCCACACTTGTTATTCTCTCATCATTATGAGGAGACCATATAGCACCAGTGCCTCTTTCTGCATTATGAATCATAGTTCTAAATTTTATCATTCTAAAATTTCTTCCATCAAGTCCGACTCTATTCTGGCTATAAAACACAGGGCCCTTTGAATTTATCTTTATAAGTATAGAAATTGTTAAAAATAGAGGAGAAAACAAAACTAACCCAACAATAGCAAATAATAAATCAAAAATCCTTTTAAAAATCAATCTCCCACCGTGAAGAGGCATATCACCAAGATTTATTGTAGGTACTCCTTCAATATGTTCCATTCCAGCTTTCAATGAAGTAATCTGAAGAATATCTGGAACCAATTTTATATCAATTAATAAATTATTCCCAATTTTAATTAAATTCATGATTGTTTCATAATCTTTTAAAGAAAGAGCAATAAAAAGATCTGTGATAGAATGTTTTTTTATGATTTCTTCAAGCTCATTATAAGTACCTAACACTCCTTGTTCTTTATGTTCAGACAAGAAACCTATAACTTCAATTCCAAAATGAGAATAATTTTTTAATTTTTCAGCTAACATTAAAGCAAAATCATTAGTACCTGCTATTAAAATCTTTGAAATTCCATTCTTTTTTAAAAAGAATTTCTTAAATATCTTAAATATTAATAATCTAAAATTAAAAATGAAAAAAACTGAAATAGGGATATAAATTATAAGATATATATGAGATATTTCAAAATCAATAAATCTATAACTCTTTAAATAACTGAAAAAAAACAGGATAATAAGAGACGAGATAAAACTATTTAATAAAACAAGAAATAAATCATCAAGCCTATTTCTCCTTAATTTTATCTTATAATATCCCTGATTAGAAAAATAAATAATTTGAACAAAGATCAAAAATGGAATAACGATTAAATATTTGTGATAATCTGGCACTCCTCTTGGTATTCCAATCAAATTTGAATAAAACCGTAGCCAGAAGGTAATATTAAGACTTAAAATAATAGCAATAATATCACCAATAATATAAATTTGAACAAGTTGTTTTCGTTTCTTTTTAATCATAAAACTTTTTCAATAAATGTTTTCAAATTATCCTTAAAAATTTGCTCTGAGAACCTTAAACTGTTCTTTCTTATATATAAAGGGTTTATTTTCAATCCTTCAAGTTCATTTATTGCATTTTTTATATCATCAATACTCTGATTTTCAAATAAAACCCCTGTTTTACCTTTCTCTACAATATCAAGTACGCCCCCTTTTTTATAAGCTATAATTGGAATTCCACAAGATTGAGCTTCTACAAACGAAATACCAAAATCTTCAATGCCAGCAAAAATAAAAGCCTTTGCATTCTGATATAAACTTTTTAATTCCTCATTAGTTACATCTTTTTTAAACTCAATGTTTTTTGAAGCAATTCTCTTTAATTTTTTCTCTTCAGTTCCTTTTCCAACTATAATTAACTTTTGTCCGGTTTCATTAAATGTTTCTATAAGTAAACGAGTGTTTTTATATGGAACTAAAGCAGAAACTGTTAAAAAATATTTTTTTTTCGGATTTTCTGAAGGTTTAAAAAAATCAATATCTATAGGCGGATGTATCACATACGATTCTCTTCTGTAATATTTCCAGATCCTCTCTTTTACAAAATTTGAAATCGCAATAAAATTATCAACTCTTGATGAACTTGTTACATCCCATATTCTTAATTTTGATATTTGATGCTTTATAAAAAATTTTTTAATTCCGAATGTTTTACCAAAATAATTGAAATGCTGATCCCATGCATATCTCATTGGAGTAAAAATGTAACTTATATGAACAGAGCCAGGGAACGGAACAATGCCCTTTGCAACACAGTGTGAATTACTAATTATCAAATCATAACCTTCTAAATTAAACTCTTCTATTTCTGTTGGTAAAAAGGGCAAAAAATAACGGTAATGATTTCTTACAAATCTACACCTATTTAGAGATGAAGTAAAAATTTTATGAGATTTTATTTTATCTGAAATTTTATCTTTATTTAAGAATAATGTAAAAATATCAGCATTCGGGAAAATATCCAGCAAAACTTCCAGGACCTTTTCCCCACCTCTCATTCCATTTAACCAATCATGTATTATTGCAACCTTTTTTATCATTTTTTCAGAACAAATTTTACACTTTGTCCACAAATAAAGCAAATTTCTTTATTAATGGGCAACCTGATTTATCTTTAATTTTGTTAAAATTCAAGGGAGCATTGAATCATGCTCCCTTTAAAAGATAGTAATTTAACTTAATAAGCTCGAATAAGTATTCTTTATTTTTTTAGCTTCTTCTATTCCCTTTTCAGTAAGAATAAGTAATTGTTTATTTCTGAATTGAACAATCAATTCTTCTTCTTCCATCTCATTTAAAACTTTAAAAGGATATCCTTTCCAGGTCATATAAATCTTTTCCCCAGGATCTTTTTTGGAATCCTCTTCCCATCCTGAAAGATAAAGTAAAAGCAAATTTAACTCTTTAAACTTTTCGCCCATTTTTCCTCCTATTATTAGGAGTCAGGTCTCAATGTCCAATGTTGAGACCTGACTCCATAAATTTAGACTGTGATCAAGTTTTTTAACTTTTCATACATCTTCTCGCCAATACCCTTTACTTTCATAATGTCTTGAATTCTTTTAAACTTCCCATTCTTCTTTCTGAAATCAATGATTCTCTGTGCAACCTTTTCTCCAACTCGGGGTAATTTTACAAGCTGATTGACTCCGGCTGTGTTAATATTAATCAAACTTGCTTTTGAAGATGTTGTTTGATCTGCGAATGAATTTGAGCTTAACAACAAAAAGAAACTTAAAATAACAAAAATAGATAAAACTTTTTTTAAAACTGTCATTTTTACCTCCTGCATAAGTGAATTCATTTTTTATGCCAGAATTTAAAAAAGGAAATATTAAAACTAAAACCTTTATCCGATAATGGTCTTCAACAATCGGGAACATAATTCTTTCCTAAATTAAGTAAACATTTATTTACTTAAATTATTTTAAAAGTAAACAGTTTTTAGCTTAAAAATAAATAAATCCCTGAAGGCACTCTGATATAAAGGCTCTCTAAGTTATTTGAAATTTGGTACAAATTTTGATTACCTTCTTTTGGGAAGAAAATGAAAAAACAAAACACCTTAATAATTAGAGTTCCAAAAAAGTCAGAAAAGGGTTTTACTTTAATTGAGACCCTATTTTCTCTGTTAATTGTATTTATAGCTCTTATATTTATATGTAAAACCTTAATATTCTCAATTTATACAAACAGAAACTCTTTAATTAGGTTTGAAATAATCCAAAAATATGAATATTATAAATATTATTTATATTCAAAACCCTTTAATTCTAATGAACTTAAGAAGGGTGATTACCTTAAATATGAAAAAAATTTCAAAATTAATTGGACAGTAAAAAACATAACAACATCCTTGAAAAAAATTAAAATTAAAATTTCTTATAAAAATTTAACAAAACAAAATTTTATTTATAAATCAAAATTTATAAAGGAGATAAAAAATGAATAATGGATTTAGCATTTTAGAATTAATTATTGCTTTAGCTTTAAGTTTAACTATTTTATCAATTGTAATTACAAATGTTTCAGAAACCTCTATGATGTCAAAGAAAATCACTTCAAAACAAGATGTATTAGAATCAGTTTTTCACACTGTTGATACAATAAAAACAGATCTAACAAAATGTGGAATGAGGCTGCAAGAAGCCTCTAAATACTTTAATTTCCCTTTGTTTGAACATTCAGAAGAGAATTTCAAAATTATCTATGGGATTGCGAATGAAATTTTTCAAACTGATTACTTTAAAGGTGAAAAGATACTAGATATTAATAAAAATGAATACTTTAGAAAAGGGAAAACAGTGTTGGTATACAATATAGATAATGATGTTTTTGAATTTAATGAGATTAAAGAATTAGAAAAAGGAAAAATAATTTTATTAAAAAACTTACAAAATGATTATTTTAAAAACTCAATAATAGTTGTTTTAAAACAAATTAATTACAAACTCTATTCAAAACAAAATGTATTGAAAAGGAAAACAGATAAGGGGTACTTCCAACCTCTAATAGAAAATGTGACTGACTTCTATATCAAACTTTTTCCAGACTCAAATTCAGTACTGTATAGAATTGAAATAAATAATAAAGAGCAAATCAGAGGGTATATATTTTTAATGAATACTGTATAAAGATGAAAAAAAAGGGTAATATTATAATTTCTATTTTATTTATCATTTTAATCTCTTTTATTGGACTAAACCTTTTAACCCATTCTATAATCCATAATAAAATTATAGGGGCAAGAACAAAAAAAATACTAGTAATAGATAATATTTATCAGAATTTAATTCAATACCTTCACAATTTCAGAGAAAAAATATTTCAAGAGAATTTACAAAACTTTCAAAATCCTGAGATAGATTATTTTAATAATGCTAATTTTCCAGATTCAAAATACAATAATATATTAATTAAAAATTCATTTAATTATATTTCAATTCCCAAAGAGTATTATGAAAAAATAAGAGTAACTAATAATCTTGTTGCATCATCAGGAAAAAACAACTATTGCTTAAGTTCAAACACGATCATAAAATTACTCTCAGGGGAAATCCCTCTAATATTAATGCCTTTTTTCATAAATAAAGAGGTAGATATTCCAAAAGATGTATTTATGCAAAAAAATAACATCATAAGCAAGAATGGTGAAAATCTTATAGTAAATAATATAGAAACTGAATTTAATGTTTCTGGATTCTTACTAGACTCTATGAAAATCAGCGGAGATGTCTTAAGCTGGAGAAATATAAGAGAGAAATTTGGTTTTGAGGTTTCAGATGAACCTATTAAAGATGGAATATACATTTTATTAGAAGATGATATTGTTGAATCAATATTTATTCAAGGAGATGTTGAAAGAGTGATTTTCTCTATTCAAGATAATATACAGATAATTCGAATAATAAAAGGAGGAAATAGTTATGAAATGAGATATATTCCAAATGACACATATTTTACATGCTGGGATAACACAATTGACAACCAATCAGTTTTTAAAGAAAAAATAATTACAAATGGTAATATATTGTCAGTAGAGCAAGAAGACAAAACTGCATTTGTTGAAGATTCAAATATAAAGCTCTTTTCTTCAGGTACAATCAAAATAAGAACATCATTAGAAACAAAAAATTTTGATTCAAAAAAAATTAAACTTACAAATCTTACATTAATAAGTGGTTTTAATGCTCTTTTTAACCCTGCAAATTCTAAGTCAAATATAATTGTAGATGCACAAGACGAAACAAAGATTCAAGCTTCAATAATTGTAAGTGGAAAATTCACAAACAGAAATCAAGACCTAAAGCTTTCAGGAAGCTTATTTGCAAAAGATCTTGAAAATAAAGGCTGTATAGAAATAGAACAATCAAATTCAAAATTTGATTCAGGAAACTATTTTAGAACAAAAGATTTTAAATATTTAAAAGAATTTTTAATTGATTCAATAGAGGAGATCTATTATGAGTAATAGAGGCTTAACTGTATTTGAATTTTTAATTTACACAACAATATTATCCATTGTCTTAGGTTTCGGATTTAGAGGTTTTCAGTCATTTCAAAGTAGAGCAAGCATAAATAATGGAGTAAGAACTATTGTTTCTGCACTTAATACTGCTAGATATAAGGCAATTGAAAAAAACAAACACATAAAAGTAACAATTACAAACAACAAATTCCTTCTTATGGAAAAAAAAGATAAAAAATGGAAAGAGTTTTTGAATTTTAATCCTGGAGAAAAAGTCTCCATCTCAATAAATTCAAACCCAGTATTTTTCCCAACAGGTTTTGTTTCACCATTGTGCTCTATTTATGTAGAAAATGAGAATCACAAATATAAGATTACAATATCCATTGCTGGAAGAATAAAGGTAATAAAGGAATAACAGAAATAGATAAAACTTCTGTTAAATCAAAGAAATATTTCGAGTTTCTCTCATCTCATATATTGTTTTTAACTTGACTTTCTTTTTCTATAATTTTAAAATTTCTTTTAATGGGTTTTATATTTAGAATTAAATTATATATAAAAAGGAGTAATAATGACAGAAAAGAAAAGTAAAAAAAGGAAAGGGTTTGATTATTTGTTCTTTGTGAAGTTAATTGAAAAAATACTTGAGTCAATAAGAAAATTATTAACACCTAAACTCTTGGGGTTTTTCAACAAATGGCTGACTATCCTTGGGCACTACAGTTTGTTAATTGCCTCAGTTCTGGCTCTCTTGATTGGAATTATCGGAGCAATCCGTCTTGAATCCTTTATGTTCTTCTTAACAGCCCTGGTTTTTTCAATCTTTGTACTTGTCATTCAGTATATTGCAGATAAATTCTCTCATGCAGGCGAAATATTAATCAAGAACAACCCAACATCACTTTCATCCACTGCTTTCTTGGATTCATTGGGATTATTGGCAATGATTGGAGGAATTGTTGCATTACTTGTAAATCTCTATTTTGCTATAAAATCCCCTTCCCTTAATGCTCTTTTAACAGGAGTCGGTCTTTTTGTATTCTTGGAATTCGTTGCACTCATTGCCCTTAATCCAGAACTCATTACAGTTGATGTAGTAAAAGAGACAACTGCAGGTGAAGAGGCCATAGGAATCCTTACTGTTTTTCTTAAAAAAATAATGAAACTTGTACCAATACTTTTTGGTCTGGGAGTAATAATTGGTACTGTAATGCTTCTTATCAGTTCATTTAATCTTTTCAGCAATGAGAGAATGTTCTTTGCACCAGCAAAGATCGAATGGAGTTACAGTTTAATTATTTCCTCTGGACTTCTTCCTCTTTTAAGTTATATTTTATTTTTACTTTTTTATCTGATCATAGATATTATCCGTGCAATCCTGTCATTACCCAGAAAAATTGATAACTTAAGAAAATAAGAATAGAAGCGAATTTATAAAGATTCCCAATAAAGGCAATATGTATATTTTTCGCTAAGCTTCATTTCTTTTGCTCTTGGATTTTTTATGTCCAATGAACATGCCTTGATTTTCTGGTTGAAATGTATACATGTATAACAAAAAGTCTGGAATCCCGGGTCTGCTTCTATAATTTTCCTGAACTCTTTTTCTCTTCTCTCTTCAAAAACAGCTCGGTCCTCTGTGATTCTTTTTTCTTTTTTAGGAGTAATATAGAGATACACTCCATAAGCAATCACAGATAGTATTGCCAAGATCGCAATAATTCTACAAATCCAAAAGTTTGATATACCCGGGGGATTAAAAACATAAGTTAAAAAATCCATAACTGCCAATCCCACAATAGCTGGAATTACAATCCGTATTATCCAAAATTTGCGGTCGTGTATTAACTCATTCAAGAAATAGTTCATTTATTTGTTGTAAATTATATTATATTTTATTAATTTTCTTGTATCTTCATCTTCATTTTTATCAGTTTTAATAACATAAAAGAAATTATTGGAAATTTTCTCAGGAACTACAGGAGAAAACCCCTTATTTATTAGTTTCCCTTTAAAACTATAAACCTCTACAGGGAATTTATTTTCTATTGTAGTGTCATCAGGAGTTAAAAAGAGATATATACTGCTATTCGATATTTTTATTTCCCTTATTACATTTTTATATTCATATTTCTCCAGGCTTTTTTTTATATCATCTCTTGTATACCCAAATTTTGAAAACCCTATATATTCATTAGTGAAGTGAAGTATCTCTTTGTGGCTGAGTTTTTTTCTTTTCACATCCCTTTTTAAAATCAGACATATATTTCCCTTTGGATCTATTAATTTCAGATTTTTATCAAGTTTTATAACCTTACTGTACTTTGTCTCTAAAATAAAAACATTTCCCATGTAATCAACAGTTAAATGTGAACCCCATACAATACCCATATCAATAAAATTATTACTCTGTGCAACCTCTTTTAATTTAAAAATATAATCAGGTTTAATACTCTCCTTTGCAAAAGCGATTAATTGTAATGACCATATCACAAATAAAAATAGATCTATTGTAATAAGGTGAAGGAAACCATGGGAAAGGTGCTTTAGCTCCATAATTTGGACTCCAAGCTTTTTGAACAGAGACATCCAAAATTGACCATATTTTCTTACCTGACTTTGTTATAAGTTCTAGAATACGAAAAATATTCTTTTCTTTTTTTTGTGCTTTTAAATTTACAAAGTACTGTTCTCCATCTGAGGTGAATGTTTTTTGTATCCTTATTCTTTTTTTTTTTAATTGCTCTTCTTCTTTGAGCATTCCTTCAAAATCAAATATAACAAGTTTCTTATTCCCAACACAAGTTATAGTGTTATTATTTATACAAAAATCAGTTATAAATGGTAATTCCCCGGGGCCTTGTCCTTTTCTAGCGTATTTTTTTAATGTCTTACCATCATTATCAATTAATACTACAACAGCTTGTCCGAATGGTTTGAAAAATATACCATGAGCATTAATTTTAATTTTAAAGGGATTAAAAGGCTCTTGAGGAATTATTTTTTTCTCAAATATTAATTCAATTGAACATTCTAGTAAACTAGAAAATAGTAAGAAAAAAATTATTATAATGCAATAAGGCTTATTCTTCATTAACATACTCCATCATCAATTTTTTTAATATTATTTAAAATAATATCATGAGTCGGATCACCTTTTTTTGCAACTCTCTATTTATCATGTATTGCTTTAGGCCCATCAATACTAATAGCAACACTAAAATTATGTTTAACTAAGAAATCAAACTTTTCATCTTTTAAAAGTAAACCATTTGTTGTTAATGAGTAATGGAGTTTATGCTTAATACTTTTATATTTTTTTTCTATTTCTATATTTTTATGCAATTTTTTTGCCTCTTTTTATTATATCCTGTAAAAATAAAGAATTATCCTTATCTGAATTATTGAACGTATGAGTCTCTATTCTGTAGTCAATATTTCTAACAATTCTGCCTATCTTTTTTATATCTATGTAAAGAATACCTGTAAACTCATTTGAAATCAAAGCAATATCAATATCACTATTCTTTGTATTTGTTCCATCTGAGTATGAACCAAACAGATAAGCTTCTGATATATTGATATTATTTTTTTCTAAAGCAATTAATAGTTTTTTTATTATTTTTTTTATTTTATCTTTTGTTTTAGCCATTCGTATTTTTCCTTGATCTTCTTGAATTTATCTAAAGTAAATTCCTTTGTACAAAGCTTATAGAATTTAAACTGTTCATCTGGATATCTTGTTGAAATATTAAATGTGTTCACCTCATCAAAAAAATCTTCGTCACTTTCACTAATTTTAATATCTACTTCTTTTAATAGAAAAATCAGATTGTGAGTTCTTGGTGGGAAAGATTTCTTTTCCTTAATAAAAATTGTTTTAATTATTTTTTCTAAAACCAGATGAGAAAGAAAAAGTGCCCAATCGAATTTTTCTTCTCGGATAAGAGATTCAGCCGTCTCCAAATCGTGTTTCGCAGATTTCTCCCAATATTCAATATGTTTCTGAATATTCATAAATAATTTATAACATTATTATACTCTTTTTTCAAATAAAAAAAATCACTCTATTCTATTGAGAATTAACTTCAAACAGATGTTCCCACAGCTATTTATATTACAAAGATCGTCCCTAAAGATTTTTTATAGTTAGAACTCAACTCCAAATTTTTTTCTTAGAGCAAGTACTATTATTGTAACAAAAATCAAATAGTATATTATCCATAGAATTTTTATTCCAAGAAAGGAGATAAGTTTTGAAGGATATTTAATATAGATATATTCCAGACTACCTTTTTGAGCTAAAAGAGGTTCCACTGGATATATGAAATGATCAATCGATGATTTAGCCATTTTTTTTCTTGAAAGAGCTTCTTTTGAATCACCAACAATCAATCTCTTTTTATATATTTTATTATTTACTTTTATTTCAACCTCAGTAAACCCTTTGTTAAGCGTTTCCAATTTCCAATTCACTTCTTTTTTGGCTTTAATAAAAACAGGGTTCATTAAAGTTTTAAAATTTTTATTCTTTAAAAGTTTAATATTCAAATCATTGATATCTGAACTAAATTTTGCTTTTACAACAAAACTCTCACCAATTTTTAAGGGCCTCATCCCATATCTTATTTCCATTTGCATAAAAGCAGGACCTAAGATCAAAATTATTATTAGAACAGGACCAAAATTCAAAATAAAATATTTCAATGTATAAAACAGGCTCTTAAAAAAAGAACTTAAAATAACTTTCCAGAAATCCCTGTATATCCTTATTGCAAGTATATTAGATTTAATCTTATTTTTTACTTCTTTAATTCTTTTTGGGGAGGAAACATACTTATAAATTATTAATACAACAAATGATGATAAAATGCTTAAAAATAGTATCCCCCAGAAATCATTTATAAATTTGAAAGGAAATAAAACAACACTAAATGTTTTTGTTATAAAACAATTTATTTTTTGGATCATTTAAGAGATATAACCAAGGCCTGTTAACTTTTCAGCAAGTTCTTCTTTATTATCATCAGACTTAATTTTTTCATACTCTTTATTTATTAAATCCTCAATTAATTCATCAAGAGATGAATAACCATGAAAAGTAATAATTTCCTCAGCCTTTTGTAAACTCTCTTTATTTAATTTTACTTTCTTTGCCATTTCTTCCTCCTAAATTAATGATTTCCCTGTTATAGATGGAGGGGGATTAATTCCAAAATGTTTTAGAATTGTCGGAGTAATATCCTTTATAGCGGGAAACTTTTTATTTATTTTAAAATTTGAAATAAAAGTAGCCGGCACTACCATAGGATCAATACAATGGTCTCCTGACCACCAGTTCAAATTGTCCCTTATCGAATCTGACACTAAATTTCCAATAGCAGAAGAATCATCAACTCTATACCCCCTATTATATCCAATAATTATATCTGGAGCTCTACCAAGAAAATCTTTAGAAAAATGATCCTCTGATATATATGCATTATTTATAATTTTCTCTCCATTTAACGGGTCTCTTAACATTTCAAGTTTTGATTTGATTTCTTCAAGTAACTTACGTTTCTCCCCTTTATAAACAATGCCATCTCTCTCTCTCCCCTTTAAATTAATATAAAGACCATTTAAACCAATTGCATAACTCTTAGTTCTATTCCAATCAGCATATTCAAGAATAGAGATATCATCAAATATATTATTAACACTCAATTTCAAATATCCCTCTTTATAAAGCCATGTGTTAATATTAACTTTTCGTCTAAAGGGTGCAAATCCATGGTCTGACATAACAATAATAGGTACATCCTTTGGCAATTTCTTGAGAACTTTACCAAGGATTCTATCATGTTTTCTATAAAGTTCGTCTCGTTCATTCCAAAATCTCTTACTCTCTTTAGTATGAAAATAAGGATGCTGTTTATCATTCAAAGCCCACATCATATGCTGACCCTGATCAAGTTCCGAAAAATAGAAAAATAAAAATCCTCTCTTTTTATTTAAAAATCTCTGGAATTCATAATCAAAGATTTTTTCACTCTCATTAAAAACAGATTCATTCTGGGTCAGAAAATTTTCCATTGAAAATGTTTGTTGACTTAGAGCTTTTGTATCAGCTGGTAAACTTATTGTATGAAACAAACCATTTTTTTCTGCCAATTCCTTACTATAATGCGAAGGAGTACTTATAGTCATTGCAGGATGAGCAGGACTAACATGAACGGGAGATATATATAATCTGAACCTTTTCCCAAGTTCAAGAAGGTAAAATTTTACCATACCATAGATACTTTTTATATTCTTTATTAAAGGGAATTCAATTTCTACCCAATCCGAATACTCTTTCTCAGATATTAATATCTCCTTACCCTGGATATCTATTCTTGCTGTCTTATGTTTGTAATCCAAATATACTTTAAAAGGAACACTTATATTCTCACTCCCTTTTATCAAGTCATTTGCTGGTCCTTCAATGATGCCATCTTCCATCACATCATCTTCATTTATATAAGCATAATAAAGATGGCTTGGAGAAATATCCTTTTGTGCTTCTTCTTCATCTGTAGTATATAAAGTATACATTCCATACCCACCTGTAATATCTGGTGTCCCCATACCTGAAATAGTCCTTTGTCCACTCTTTGATGGAGGATAATTACCTGGAACTTTAAAAATTGTAGCTTCAATGTCCCTCTTTTCAAGATAATCCCAGAAAGCTGTACCTTCTCTCTTTAAAACAACCTCCCCTGACTTTAATGGAATTTTGTATTTCCCAATTTTTACCATCCATTCAGAGGGGATTGTCTCACTTTGTGAGAAAATTGGGAAATAATTTGAGGGATCTCTATGAATAAAATCATAAATACCATAAACTCCAGGATCAGCTCCTGTTATAAAACTACTCCATGCAACCGGACTCTGGGGAGGAATCGTAGTCCTGAGTTTTGTGAAAGATCCCATTTCAGCAAGTTTCCTTAAATTTGGCAATTCTCCTTTTTTTATTAAATTATAAACTATTAAAGGATCCATACCATCCATACCAAGAACAATCATCCTTTTTTGTGATGAGAAATTTGATGCAAAATTCATAAATGGAGATGCTGCAAGCAAAACACCTGTATTTTTAATAAATTCCCTTCTCTTCAATTTAATTAACTCCTAAATCTTTACCCTCTATAAAGGGCATTTTTTTTATTCCAAAAACAGAGAGAACAGTCGGAGATATATCAACAAGCGATGGGCTCAAATTATTTATTTTCCTGTTACAAAAAAAAATTCCCGGTATCTGATCCCTTGTAAATGCATGGTCCCCACTCCACATTCTTATATTATCAGAGAATATTTTATTACCAACATAATTTACTGCTGATTCCCAGGATACACGGCAACCAACATTATATCCTACAACAATATCTGGTGCATTCTGAGTATATGCCCCTTTATAAATCTCCTCACGCTTATAAACCGCTTTAAATACAAGTTTATTTGTCTTAGGATCAACTATTTTCTTTAATTTCTCTTTAATTTCATTTTTTATTGATTCAGCTTCCTTTCCATTATTCACAATACCATATTTTTCTCTTCCTTTCATATTTAAAAATATTCCATTCAACCCCTGCCCATAAGCTTTTGATTTAGACCAATCAACATCCGCATACCATTTGTCACTTTCAGTCTTTCCATCCTTTAAAACAAGGAATCCCTCTTTGTAAAGCCAGGAATTAAGGTGAAATTCCCTGTTAAACGGGCCAAACCCATGATCAGAAACGACTATTAGTAAATCATCCTTTCTCATAACTTTGAATAATTCTCCTAAAAAGTCATCCATTGCTTTATAGATATTATAAACAGCATTTGTAACAATCTCTCTCTTTGAAGGCTTATCCGCTGGAGAACCTGAGTCTTTCAAATATCTCCAAAACATATGCTGTATTCTATCTGTTGATTCAAATACTTGGACTATAAGGCCATTTTTAAATTTCTTGAATGAATCAAAAAAAACTCTCTCTCTCTCAATTTGGTTATTATATACCTGTTGAATAAAGGCTTCTTCAGACAAAATTCTTTCATTTAATGCCCATGTGTCCTCAGCCATGCCCAGAGTTGCAAATGGTCCTAACATTTTCGTGAGATATACAGAAAATATTTTTGGGTGAGAAACAGGCATTGAAGGACTATCAGGATCAATATTTAAGGGAGAAAGATACAATTTAACTGGGTCCATGCTTTCAAGTACCCATTGGGCAATACCAGATATCTTAATAAATCCAGCCTTAAATTCTGCTTTTGTCCATTCAGAAAGATCTCCTTGTTTAAGACTGATTTTCTCTTTACCAATTTTAACAACAGCAGACTTATTCTCTTTATTTATGATTAATTTAAATTCAATTTGCAATACAGGGTTACCCCTCAAAAAAGGATTTCCAGGACCCTTTATTTTAGCTTTATATTCATTCTCAGAAATCTTCTCCAATTTCTCAAAAACACCCTCAGAAACATCAAAGTCTTCTTTATCTCCATCTGAATAAAAAGTAAAACTTCCCTGTGAACCTCTTAAATCAGGAGTACCAAGTCCAGAAAGCATACATCCATAAAACTTTTCAGCAGGGAAAGTAAATGGGACCCTTAATACAGTTGAAAATATTCCTTTGCTGCTAACTATCTTCCAAAAGCTTCTACTCTTTCTCATCCATTCGATTTTAGGTTTTGAAACAGGAATATTAAGCTTTCCTAATTTTATAATCCTCTTTGGAGGAAGTATGTCAGAGGTTGCCAATTTGGGCATATAAGTTCTTCTATCAGTAGTTAGAAAATCAAAAATGTTATGCTTTCCTGGATTTACACCAGTTGAGAATGTTGACCATGCAACAGGTGAAATTGGTGGTTCAGTACTCCATAAAGGAGAAAAAGCGCCATCTTTAGAAAGTTTTTCGAAATTATTAAGTCCTTTATTTTCTTTTAAAAATTTATTCATTAAATTGTAATCTATTCCATCAAACCCGATAATTATAACTTTTTTGTATTTCGCATTTTTAAGAGTTCTAACTCTTTTTAAAAATTTTATAAAAGCCCTAACAGGAAAAGTTAAGAAATTAAATATCGCAAGGAAAAAAGCAACAAATATAAAGAAAAATGAGCCCAAAAAGGCAAAACCTGCTCCTGGTCCTACATAAGCATAAATTGGACTTATAATTACTATCAATAGTAGAAAGAAAAATTTGATCTTCTTCATATTTAATTTTATCATATTTTTGTTCTGATCTCAACCATAGATTTTTATGCTTTTTCAAGTAATATTTTATGAGATTATGAAATTTTTCTTAATTACTAAATTCCTTTTTTCTTATAAACAAATCTTATATAATCTTTAATCTCTTTTATAACACTTTCTTCTATTATCTTATTATCTTTACATATTATCATAATATAGTAGGTCCTCTGGTCCCTATCTACTTTTGTAAAGTATATATCAAAATCCTTCAATTTGTTTACAATTTTACCAAGTAAATGTTTCTGTCTAATATAAGAAATTATAAATATTGTGCGATTTAAATATTTTAGATTTTTATATTTATATAAGACTTCAATATCTCTTTTTTCATTTGATTTTTCTATTACTTCCGAACAGAATTTTATTACCTCATATAATAAGTCAAAGCTAATTTCAATTCTGTAAAGTTCATCAAAATTAAAAAAAATATCTCTTACTAATACTGGATTTATATAGTCTGTTTTTTCTAATAATTCATTCAAAATCTTTATATCAATCTCTCTAAAGCATTGATCAAAATCCCTGATTTTTCCATAAATTTTTTTCAAAATATCATTTATATTGCTGAAAACCTCTTTTATTGAAGTAAACTCAGACAGGTGAACATTTAATTTTAACATATCTATTACAACATGGTTAGCATAAATCTTAGGAGGAATTGCAGAATTTACTTCTATACCTGGAAACCTTTCCAATTTAGCAATTAAATTATAAGTTTTTTTCTTTTTTGTTCTTCTGCTCACAATAGTTAACTTTATATCTATTGAAAAATCAGTCTTTTTATCAGCACTAATAAAAACTTGCGTAATATTAGTCTTTTTCAGCTCAAGTATTAAAAAAGGTATTATAGCTCGAGCATAATGTTCAAAACCACCCACAGATTTTATCTGAGTAAATTGTTTTTTATAAAAAGTTTCAATTAATTTCTTAAGAGACTTTTCAATTGATTTAGTAACACTAGATTCTAATGCTTCCCCATTTCTGTCAACAATCTCAATTCTATACAAAAGAATTCCATCTTTAGTTACAAAACTCTTATGATGCTTTATGATATGCTCTGGTACAATGTAATTTAAAGTTTTTAAAAAATCCTCTATAGAAATCAAAATTTTCTTGCAAACAAATGTTATACCTGTTAATTTTTCATGTTTTGTTTCAATATTCTTAATTTTTATAACTTCATCTGCTAAAGAATTTTTTATTTTTTCTTGAAACTTGTAATTATCTATCACCAAATTTACTAAATCTTTTAATTTTCTCTCTTCTAGATATTCACGGGATCTTGAGGAGACAAATTTCAAAGCTTCTCCATTTTCTCCTATTAATTTTGAAATATCTTTATCTTTATATAATCTATTTATTTTTGTAACAATTTTATTGTATATTTCAAACTTAACAGTTTCATCCTTAAGCAACAAGAATTTATTTTCAGTCCCAATTGATGCTTCTCGTATTGTAGCTATTAATTTTCTTTTTTTCTCAATAAATCTCTCATATTCTTTGTTACTAGTAATATTGAAAGCTAAAATTACAATTCCAATTCTTTTTGTCTCGTATTCAACAGTAATACCCTTTATGAATAAAATGTTTTGAGCTTCATGGTGAATAATTCCAATAATTGAATTAGACATACCTGGCCAATCTTCGGCAAGAACACCTAAAACAAGAGTTACAGAATGCTCTTTCTTGCTCAATTCTTCAAGAGTTATTACTTGTTTTTGTTTTTTACTCTCATAAACACATAAAAGTTTTATAAATAATGCTCTTTGTTGCTCTAAAGGAAATATTTTCTGTGATTTTATGATTTTATCTAATTTATTTTTTATTTCAGATTCAGAAATCCATATCTTTTTTTTCTTTAATAAATTCTCTAAATTTTTAATTTTATCTTTATTGTAATCAATATTCATTTATTACACATCCAATTTATTATTTTATATTAACAGAAATAAAAGTCAATAATATCGAAAAAGGAAAAAGTAAAAAGAACCAGTCAACCAAGACAGTTTTGAGTTTTAAGTTCTAAGTTTTGAGTTAAAAAAAAAGGTAAGAGGTTTAGTGGTAAGAGGTTAGAGGCTGTAGGGTTTTGATTTATCAAACCCAAAGTAAAAAGTAAAAAAAAGCTGAATATCGAAT
>JAUWQW010000073.1 GCA_030610885.1 Candidatus Aminicenantota bacterium
CATCACAAAGTATGGGAAATCCAGGTGCAAGTTTTGCTGCTGTTGTTTTACCCCCTTCATCTGAAGCAAGGAATACAGCAGCTTTTTTGTCAATTACTACAACAGAACTATGTATCATTGATGCAGAAAAATTTGGAAGGAATTGAGCAAATGAATAAGGTCCCATTCTGGAGTTTTTTAGTTGAGATGTTATTTCATTAGTATAAAAGCAATCAATCTTGTTATGGAAGAAATCAAAAATTGACAAAGATGAAGGTTGGATCTCCAGAGTAATTTTATTAATCCGGCTTTTGTAATCATTTAATTTATCTCGAATTATTGGGAAAAGAAAGATTGGATTATCTATATTAAAATAAGGAAAAATTTTAAAACTTTTTAAAAATTTTTCTTCTTCTTTATTTAAAGAAGGAAATGAATTTGAAATTTGAGGAATATATTGAAAGCAATGATAAATATCAGTTTTATTAGTTTTTACTCTAAATCTCTGGAATCTATTATTTTCAAGTCCTTGAATTTTTATATCTGATTTCACTTTGTAAATTAAATCAGCAATTTTGAAATCAGTAATACGCATAATTAAATTCTAATCTGTTTTTGAAAGAGTTTGATTGATTGCTTTTTAATGCTCAAACATAAGATCCAATATTGCAGCCTTCAGCAGCATTATTACCACTTGCACAGCCACCTTTTTCTGGCGTATTACCTATAGGACTACAGCTTGAAGCATCCTGTGTGGGATTTGATCCATCCTTACACCAAGCTGCAATTGGTGTAGAACCATTTTCGCAAAAACCCATTGGTTGTACCTGTTGGCCATTGGCACTAAAACCTGATAGGTCTTGAGCATATGGTGGTTGATATATTTCCTTTCCTCTTTTTTTTATCATTCTATTTCTCCCTTTTTTTTATTAAATCATATTAAAAATTTTTTTTCAAGTTTTTTTTATTTTTTTTCTGTCTGGAAATGGGAAAAAGATTTAATTTTTCAGCTTGTTCACAAAAACCATATGGAGCATTTAATTTTCCAGTACGAAAAAAATTATTAGCAACACATGTTCCCAAACAAAAATCTTTGTGAATACAATTTTCACAAATACCCTCGAGTTTTTCTGGCACCTGTTCACGTAAAAGCGTTAGACCAACACTTTTACACCATACATCTTTTAAATTATTATCTTTCATATGGCCATATATCAAATCAGGAACAGTAGTACCAATTCCACACAAGGAGAGCTCTCCTTCGGATAACATACCCAATATATTTAATACATTACATTTCGATGTATTTTTTAAAAGTTTTCGTATAGAATAAAAAGCAAATGGGATATCAAAAAATATATTTATTTTACTCTCAGGGATTATTTTTTTTTCTACTATTTCATACAACTTTATGATTTCAGAAATTTCCAATCCCTGTTCATGAGCAAATGTATCGCCACGGCCTACTTCCTGGACATGATTAAATTTAACAGACCCACATCCTATTTTTTGAGCAAGTTCTACAATATCCTTCATTTCTGAAACATTACCTTTGTGTAAAGTGCATATAAGCTGGGGCCTGAAACCGGCATTTACAAGATTTTTTATGCCATCAAGGGCTTGTTCAAAACATCCTTTAACACCCCTTAGGTCCTCATGAGTTTTTGCATTTGCCCCATCAACACTTACAGAAATAAAGGGTTTTTTCTTTGTATCCTTTAAAAAATCTGCCATATATTTATCAATCAATATTCCATTTGTTTCTATATTAAAACTTATATTTTCTTTCTCTATAATATCTACAATTTTTTTAAATTCAGGATGGAGTAATGGTTCTCCTCCAGTGAGTTTAACAGAACAGAGTCCTAAAGGTTTTGCCTGAATAATTGCATTTTTTACATATTCAGTATTAACGAATTTTCCATTTTCCGGGTTTTCTTTAAATTCCGGAGCAATCCAGCAGTGTTTGCATGCAAGATTGCATGAACCTGAAATATATAGATATAAAGATGTTAAAGGAGGAATTCCCTTTGGTAGATCTAATTTTGTTTTCTTTTGTGTTGAGATTTTATCTCTATTATTTTCGGTTTCACAGGGCATCTATTCCTCCGGTTTCCTTTTTAAATTCTCTATAACAATCTTCAGGGTTTGCTCTGTTAAAATCACCTGTTAATTGATGGGCCATTCCCGGGCAGCTGCCATTGCAATATTGATTCCATTCACAATCCTCACATCCTGGGACTTCATTCATAGGAATCTTTCTACGGTTTCGAATATCCCACATAATTTTATTATTCTGCCAGATATCTTTTATTGAATCTGTAAGTATATTTCCAAGCTTTAATCCTGGCAACATACAGCATGGAACAATAGTACCGTCATGCAGAATATCTATTTTTGAAAATACACATCCGCAAGCAGTTAAATAACCCATTTGCCATGTTTTTGATTTTTCACCCGTTTTTTTAGCATGCTCCATTTCAGCATACATTTTTAGCTTTGCTTGAGGCCCTGCTTGAGCATTTAAACGGCCTGGATATCTCTTCAAAAGTTTTTCAATTATGCGCATTGCTTCAAGTTTTTCTTTATTTGTCAGAGACATAGATGCTTCATTCCTACATCCTGAACCGATTGGCATTGATTCATTGTTTCCAAAAGAAGAAACACCGATATCTTCAAGCAATAATTTTGCAATATTTTCTAAATCATCAAGATTGTGTTTGTTAATGGTTGTTCTCACTGCCAAAGGAAAATTGTTCTCTTTTAAAAGTTTCAGCCCTCTAATTGCTCTGTCAAAACTATTTGGTCTGCTTTTATTGTGTATCTCAGCACATGATCCATCTATGGATATTTGAATATAATCAAGACGAAGTCTTCGTTTACCATTTTCAAATTTTTTAAGTATATTTTCATTGATTAATGTACCATTGCTTAGAATATTATAACGCATATTATTGGATATAATTCCATCTATTAATTCAAAAAGATCAGGACGGATAAAAGCTTCTCCACCGGTCAAACTGACATCCATTATATTTAACCCTTTAAGCTGTTTAAAAAAGTTCAGCCACTCTTCTGTACTCAGATCTTTTAATCCCTCCATTTCATTTGCATAAAAACAGTATTTGCATTTCAGGTTACATTTACCTGTTATTGATATACTAACTGTTTTTGGAGTAGGTATTATATGAAAACTATTTTTTACTCTCATTTATTTCCGTTGATCTTTAATAATGCCTATAAATCCAGACTCTTTCATTTCATTTATAAATGATTTTACCTGTTCTGCAGCTTTGTCATCAGGCACTTGATCAAAGGAATTTTTTAGAGCTTTAATGATATTAGCAATATTATTCTTTTTTTCACATAATTTCCAGATAAAAAGGCCTGTTGTATTAAGTACTTTTATCTGGTTTGTATCCGGATTAAAAAGCAGGGCTCCATCAATATCCTCTTCTCTAAGGACTACATCCGGATTTTTGACATATTCTATTAAATTCTCATCTTCTGTTCTCATCTATACTCCTTAGTTGCAAAAAATTAATAAACCCAATTAATAATATTTTAAAGTTATGTAAATTATATAATACAATATATTAATGTCAAGTTTTAGAAATAGGTTTTTGCTTGATTATAAATTTCTGTAGTTTGTAGAATAAGTAGTAAAAAATGGGAAGTATGAATAATATAAGTAATGCTGATGTTGTTAGACCTCCAATAGTACATAGAGCAAGAGAAGACCATATATCTGTTTTTCCTGGTTTTTGAAATAAGATTAATGGAATCATTCCAAAAACTGTTGTTGAGGTTGTCATAAATATTGGTCTGATTCTTTCTTTAGTTCCAGTTATTATTGATTTGATAATATCTGTTGAATTTTTTAGATGTCTATTAATATTATCAATTAAGATGATTGCATTGTTTACAACTATTCCTGAAAGAAGGATTACGCCTATATAAGCAGATGAATCAAAATTGTAATCCATAATGATAAATGCCCAGAAAACTCCGATTAAAGCAAGTGGGATTGAGAGCATGATTAATAGAGGTTGTAAAAAATTTTCATACAAAATTCCTAAAATCAGGTAGATCAAAAATAGGGAGAGTATTATTGCAAAATTTAGCTGGCTTTCCTCCTCTTCACTCATTAAAAACCTTCTTTGCTCAAGGCTCTTTTTAAAACCTGGAGGAACTTTTAGATTATTGTATAATGTTTTATGGTATTTATCCCCACTTTTTGAAGATCCTAAATAATCCCAATTTATACTTGCAATATACTCCTGATTTTCTCGTCCGATTCCCCCTTTTTGTATAGTAAATCCAATATCAACCACATCCTTTATTCTAAATGGAATACCTTCTGAAGTCTCAAAATTCATATTTAAAATATCATCAAGTTCAAGTTTTTTAACATCAGATGATTTAATCTCTACAAATATTTCTTTATCATTAAATTTTATTTTTTGAAAACCTGAGCGCTCTCTTAATACAGAAGATATCAAATTTGAAAGATATTGTTGTGATATCTTGTAGATTTTTAATTTTTCCATATCTGGTTTAAATGAATAATATTTTTCTTTTGCTCCCCATGTCATACGAGTATCTGTATTGATATCAACTTCCTTAATTCTCCTGTGATTTAATAAAGATTTTTTTACTTTATTTGTAAAATCGAGTAATTTCTCCAGGTTATATCCTTTAATTTGAATTGAATAGGGGAGAAAAGAACCAATATTCGGATAATAATGATAACCTTCTGGATCAAATCCTCGAACTCCTACTCCAATTCCTGCAAGGTTTGTTGCCAATGCAATCAATTCCTGTTTTAGTTGATATGGGTAAGGTGAAAATTCAATTTCTTCCGGGAATGTAATAGAAACATTAGCGTATCTGAAATCCGAGTATATATTAGTTATGATCTCCTTTTTATAGGGTTTTGATAATGCAATTTTTTCGAATTTTAATATTGTATCTTTAATATCTTTAAACTCAGCGCCTGAAGGGAAATATAATCCAACAGATAACATTTCTTTATGGTACCAGCTGAAGAATCTCCCAAAAGATACCTCTTCTTTAAAGTGAGTGTAGGAAAAAATAAATATGAGAATAACAGGTAAAATTACTGTAAGGGGATATCTCAAAACAAAAGGGAAAAAGCTTCCAGTTTTAATGCGTGCTCTGTTTTTATTGATTTTTATTTCAATTCTTGCACTTAAAGAAGGGATAAGTACAAAAGAGACAATTATTGATGATACTAAAGATATTGCAATAACATATGAGAGTGGTAAATAATAGACTTTTAATCTTCCTTGAAAGTATGTGAAAGAGAAAAAAACGATTATCGTTGTTATTGTTGAAGATAATACTGGTAAAAAAACTACCCTTGCTCCTTTAACAGCTGCATCTTTAAGATTAAAACCTCTTTCTCTGTGTCTTAAAATACTATCAAAAACAACAACTGCATTGTCAACAAATAGCCCGAAACCTAGAGCTAAACCTGATAAAGTTAAAATATTTAGGGGTATTTTTAATATATAAATTACAGTAAAAGTAGTAAATACTGAGAAGAAAACAGAGGAGAATATTAATAATGAGGATTTAATGTCTCTAACAACAATAATTAATATTATAAATATAATTATTAATATAAGTGAAGCAATTTTAATGAGCTTTGTCAGGTTCTGTTTTAATTCTTTACTTTCATCCTGCTGAATTACAAATTCAACTCTATTTTTTAATTTATTTGCAAGTTGTTGGAGTTTAGTCCTTAATCTTTTTGCTATTGCAAGAGAGCTTATATTTCTTTCTTTATATATTGTAAATCCAATAACAGGCATTCCTTGAAATCTCATCTCATTGCTCAATTCCTGATAACCGAAAAATACATGTGCAATTTCTTTTAATAATATTTCTTTTTTCCCCAATTTTGTAATTACAATGTTCTGTATATCTTGGATTGTTTTAGGGTTCTCAGATAATGCTAAAGTTATTTCTTTTAATTCTTTTTTCATAGATATGGATTGAATATTATAGAAATTTTGCCTTAATTTATAATAAATATAATCTAATGAAATTTTGAATTTTTTCAATTTATCCATATTGGTTTGGATTTTTATTTCTGGTTCAATTCCGTCTCTAAGCTTCACACTTTCTACACCAGGTATTGATTTTAGATATGGTTCTATCTCCTTTTCAGCAATTTTTTTTAAATTATAAATTGAGTAATTCCCAATTACACCTATTGTAAAGAATGGTTTTTTCTTGAAGTCATCAGGTACATGTGTTTCAATACTTGGCTTTTGAACCTGAACAGGGAGGTTTTTTTGAAGTTTATTTAATCTTTCTCTAAGGATCACATTTGCAAAATCCATTCTAGTATTTCTATTAAATTCAATTTCAAGTTCTCCGTTTCCTTGAGTTGCCCTGCTTTTTAGTTTTGAGATCCCCTTTATTTGCATTATTTCTTCTTCTGCAGGTAAAAGCACTTTATCTAATATTGTATCAGGGCTTGCACCGCTCCATAAGTATTTTACGGTTAAAGAGGGTAAATCTTCTTCTGGAACAAGCTCAATAGGTGTGTTTTTAATTGAGTAGAATCCCAATAGTATAACAATTGTAAAAAAAATAATTGCAAGAACAGGACGATCGATTATCTTGTTCATAGTTCCCTTTTTTATTTCCCTTCTTCTTTTTTGATCTTTTTTTTCTCTTTAAGTTCCTCTAATATTTCATAAAATACAGGAATAAGAATTAGAGTAAGCAAAGTTGTAAAAATAAGGCCTCCAATAATAACAACTGCAAGAGAGTGTTGGAGTTCCGATCCTGTTTGTTTCATCATTGCCATTGGAATAAGACCAGATATTGTTGTAAAGGTTGTCATTAAAATGGGTCTTAATCTTACTTTAGATGCTCTTATTATTGCTTCTCTTATTTTCCAGCCCTGCTTTCTCAATTGGTTTGAATATTCTACTTTTACAATAGCATCATTAACCCCGATCCCTATTAAAACTAAAATACCTATTCCGGAAATGATATTTAATGAGTTCCCTGAAATTAAAAGGAAGAGGAAAGCTCCAATAGCTCCCATTGGTACAGTGAGCATAATTATAAAAGGTTGGAATAGATTTTCAAATTTAGCTGCCATTATCATATAAACAAGAATAATTGCAAGAAATATAGCTTGCCCTAGAGAGTTAAAGGCCTTTTTTCTCTCTTCTTTTTCACCAGAAAACATAAATCTTGTATTAACTGGAAGTTCAATATCTTCAAGTTTTTTTTCAGCTTTTTTTATAACATTATCAAGTCTTGCGCCTTTAACTTCCCCTGAGATCAAAAAGTATCTTTCTTGTGACTCTCTTGATATTTCTTTTATTGATGGAAGTTCTTTCACATAAATTAAATCTCTTAAGTAATAAGAGTTATTCTTAATTGAGATTGGAATAGATAATAGTTGATTGATTCCCATTATGCCTGTTATAGGAACTCTGACAAATATATCGTAATTTTTTTGATATTTTTTCAACTCTCCTGCTCTTTGCCCTCTAACTGCTTGATTTATGAAATTTGCTACCTGGCTCTTTGTTATATTAAGTTGATTTAAAATGTTCTGTTTGAATTTGATAGTAAATAGAGGCTTTCCTTCAGAATAGGTTGATTTAAGATCAAACAGACCTTTAATGTTTTTTATTCTTGAAGAGATTAAATTTACTGCTTTTCTCCCTTCTTTTATGTTTTCATAAAAAACTTTTATCTGAAAATTCTCTCCACTTGTTGATAGGTATTGTGATAGAGTATTTTTTTCAAGGAAAATGGAAAAATTTAACAGATCTTCTTGTTTTAAGATTACTCTTGTTTTGTTCATTATATCAGAGCGGAATTTATGAGATTTGCATTTTACTAAATAGTGTATACTGTTTACTGAAAAATCTTCGCTTCTTGCAGCAAATTTTGACACTGCACCTGACTCTGTATATACAAAATCAACGCCTTTTATGTTTGAAAGTTTTTTTTCGATTTTAGAAGCAATTATATTGGTTTCTTCAAATCCGTATATTGGGGAGGTATTTGCTTTGATTTCAAATTTTGAGCTTTCAGGGGTAGGTAGTAGCTCTTTCTTCAGAATTAAAAATGTTGCAAAAATAGACACTATAACTGTCAAGCATATCCAGAGAGCAATGATTTTTTTATTCATTACCTTTTCAAGGATTTTATGATAATAAATATCAAAATTTTCATATAAAACATTAAACCATCTGAAAATTGGTTTTAGTAAAAATTCTAAGGAAATTATTAAATATTTAATTAAATATTTAAATATAATATAAATTCCAGCAATGATAAAATATAAGATATTTCCAATAATTTTAAAGGGAACTAGTAATATGAAGTTTATCCATTGTAAAGGAAAGTAAAACCATTTTTTGCTTGTCTCTTTTTCAGAATCTCTATAAGAGTCTAATTTAAATGCTGTTTTGAATACTGAAAGTGCAGGAAGAAGAGTTACTGCAACAATTAATGATGAAATAAGTGAAAATGAAACAGTAAGTGCCTGGTCTCTAAATAATTTTCCTGTTATACCATAAAGATAAATAACTGGAATAAAAATAGATATAGTTGTAAATGTTGATGCAGTTATTGCTCCACTTACTTCTTTTGTCCCATGAATAATAGAGGGTATGAGCTTTTTATCGTCTCTATGCCTATGAATGGATTCAAGAACAATAATTGAATTATCCACAAACATACCTACACCAAGGACCAATCCGCCCAATGACATAATATTAAGGTTGACTTTAAAAAAGTACATAAGAACAAAAGTCGAAATAACTGAAATAGGAATAACTGTTGAAACGAGAATTGGATCCCTGAAATTTTGTAGAAATAGAAGAAGTACAAAGAATGCAAGTAATGCTCCAAGGTACAGAGAATATTTCAAAGAATTGATTGAAGAGGTAATAAGTTCAGCTTCTTTTGCTATTACGGTAAATTCAAGGTCTTTGAACTCTTTTTCCATATCTAAGAGACATTGCTCTGCTGTGATTGTTGCACTCACAGTATTTCCAGCTGATTCTCTATATATTAAGAGTGCTATAGATTCAGATGAATTAAATCTTATATCCCCCTGTTTTATTTTATTTTTATAGAAAGCTCTTCCAATATCTTTGATTAAAACATTTCTGTTTTTTAATTTGGTTACTACAATTTCATCAATTTGCTCAGGGGTTTTGATTTCACCTTCTATTTTAAGTGTGTATTTAAACTTATCTTTTTTTACTGTTCCTCCGCTTTGGAAAATATTATTATTTTTTATTGCAGAAATAACAGTATCTAAATCGACACCCATGTTTTTTATTTTTTCTGGATCAATCTCAACTGAAATTTCTTCTTCATTTCCACCTCTAATCTCAACTCTTGCAATGCCTTCAACCTGTTCTAATCTTGGTTTAATTATGAATTCAGCTGTTTCTTTGAGGTTTTTCATATTCATTGTCTTACTTTTCAATATAGTAGTGATTATTGGAGATGAAGATGGATCCCATTCAAGTATGATGGGAGATTCACAGTCTTCAGGAAGTATCCTTCTCATCTCCTCTATTTTCTCTTTGGTGTGAAGTAATGCAAAATCCATATCAGTTCCCCAGTGAAACTCAAGGGTTATTATTGATATTCCTTCTTTTGATATTGAGGTAACTTTTTTTACATTTGCAATTGGCGTAAGTTCTGGTTCTAAGTAGGAGGTAATAAATTTCTCTATCTCTTCTGGTCCTGATCCTGGGTATTCTGTTAAAACTGTGATTTTAGGATAGCTTAAATCAGGTAAAAGGTTTATTGATAGGTGTGTAAGAGAAATATATCCTAATAATATTATTCCAATAAAAAACATAATTGTTCCTATTGGTCTTTTTACTGATAAGTCTGTTATACTCATTTTATTCTATGATTTTTACTCTTGATTGATGAGCAAGTGTTAATTGTCCTTCAATCACTACTACATCACCTTCTTCAATACCTTTTATTATTTCGGTTCGTTCATCATTGTGATGTCCAATTTCAACATACTTCCATAATGCTATTTTATCTTTCACTACAAATACAAGGGGTCTGCCTTCTCTTACAATTATTGCATCACTTGGAAGGTTTAAAGTGTTTTTAAATACTTTATATTCAATATCCATTTCAGCATGCATCCCGGGATAAATTAGATTTTTTTTATTATCAATCTTCACATATATTGTAATGGTTTTATTGTCAGGGTCTACTTCAGGGCTAATTGCTTCTATTTTACCGTAAAAGTATTGGTCTGGAAAAGATTCAAATTTAATCCTCACATTTATATCTTTTCTTAAATTACGGATTTCTGATTCAAGGGCAAATCCCTTAATATAAAGTGAGTTAAGGTTAACAATTTTTAAAATTTCTTGTCCTTGGCTAATTTTTTCACCTTTACTGATGTTTATATTAGAAATTATTCCTTGAAAAGGGCTCTTTATTGATGTCTTTTTTAATTTTAGTTCAGATTGCTTTAAAGAGATAATTGCGTCTGATAATCCTTCTTGTGCCTTCCGGATCTCTTTTCTCATTGATCCTGAATAAATAAGTGCACTTTCATAATCATCACTAATTTTTTCAAATTCTCTTTCATTGATTTTTCCATTGCGTAAGTCTTTAATAGAAATCAAATATTTTTTCTTTAAATTTGCTAATTCTATTTTTTGTTTTTTAGGTAGTTCTGAGTTAGTATTAATTTTTGAACTTTCTTTTACTAAAAATTGTGATAATGCTTTAAGTTTATTTGTTTTTGCCCTTTCAAGTTCAAGTTTAATTTCTTTGTCATCTATTTTAACGAGCAGTTGCCTTTTTTTTACATGTTCTCCTACTGAAAAAAAAATTTGTCTCACTTCTCCAGAGACCTCGGGTTTTATAGTTGTCTTTTCCCATACATCTGCATGGCCTGTTATTCTTAAACGTAATGGCAAATCACTCTTTGTAGCTTTAATAACTTTGACAGCAAGTGAAGCTTCCTTTTTTGTTTTATCTTGAGAATTTTTATTATCTTGAGCCTTAATGATTTCAGTTCCCTCTTTTTTTTGTTTCTGAAAGAAAACTTTATACCCTGCAAAGATAATTGCAATAATAAATATAACAAATGAGATGATTTTGATTATTTTATTCATTTAAACTCCTCTCTACTTTTTGTTGATAGCATAGTTTGTATTATAACATTATAAATTATAAATACGAATATGTAACATTTTTTGTTTAAAAAATAATATTATTCTCATTAATTTTAAAGATTTAATGATTATAAATTAGATTAAATATATTTATTATTATAAAGAAATAATATTAATATTTGTATGGCAATAGCAGGTAATGTAATAAAGAGATAGGGTTTAGTATGAAATTTTAATGGTTTCAGATCAAAATTCTTAAATGAGAGGATAAATGAAATTCCTAAAGGAATAAGTAGTATTAAACTTGAAAAGAGTTCACCAAAGAATGCAGAGTAAGTCAATTGGAAAACTCCCAGGTTATTAATAAAATAGAAAATAAGGTTTGAGAATAATTGGAAAAGAGTGAACAATATAAAGATACCAATAAAATGTATAATAAGAGAATCAACTGCTAAAGTAAGAAATACAGCACTTAGCTGCAATGTAATAATTGTTATGCAACCTTGTAAGGGAATGTCAAAAATAGAAAAGATAAGTGTTACTGCTAAAAGGAGTAATAATATGGATAATCGTGGGAAAATCTTACAAAAGATAATTTTTGACCTTTTAATTGGCAAAGAAAGCAGGTATTCAAATCCTCTATCCTTTTTTTCTGATTGAAAGACATAAAGCCCAGAGAATATTGAAAATACAAATAGAATTACTATAAATGTAATATCAAAAACATCTCTAAAACGCCAGCCCTGATGAAAAACTAATTTATCAAGAATTTTTGCTAAAGGAATTGCCAGAAGAATCGAAGAACATTCCAATAGTATTTTTAATGTGTCTCTAAATTCTTTTTTAAGCATATTCTCCTCCTATAAATGCACTTACAATTTCGGTTAAGTTAAGATCAATCACTTCTCCATCAAACTGTTTCCTATAATTTTCTTTGTATGGATAGATGAAGTATTCAGAATGATCTAAATAGTCAATTTGTGAGATAACAGGTAAAGATTTTGGTGAATTGGTTGAAATTAGCTTTTTTACCTTTGTTTTTAATGTACCAATTTTCTCATTAACTGCAATTTCTCCATTCTTTAAGAGGATTACTCTGTTAAGTATGTTTTCAATATCATAAAAGTTTAGGTTAACAAGAACTAGTGTAACCATTTTTTCTGATATCAGTTTAATGAGTTCTTTTATGAAAATATTTCTTAGATATACATCAATGGAATGTATAATTTCATCTATTAGTAGTATTTTTGGGTTAGTTGATAGAATAAGGCTTAAATGAAAAATAGCACGTTGGCCGATTGATAGTTGTTTTAATTTCTGGCTTTTTTTTATTTTTGTAAACTTTATTAAAAAGTCATCAAAATTAGAGATTCCATAAATAGATTTATGGAAATCAATAGCCTGTGAAACCGTGAGACTTTCATATAAACTTAATTTATCTGAAATAAAACCTATATATCTTCTTGGGTCACTGCTTATTTCATCAGAGAATTTTATCTCTCCTTTCAAAGGTTTGAGTACCCCTGCAATCAAGCGCAATAGGGTTGTCTTCCCAACACCATTGATGCCAGTTATTAACACAACCTCTCCTTTTGGTATTTCAAGATTAAAGTCATTAAATATTTTTAATTTACCAAACTTAAATGATAAATTCTTAATCTCTATCATCTTATACTCCTTTAAAATATTTTTTTACTATTTTTAAAATATCGTTATATGAATATCCAAATTCCGATGCTTTTGAGATGTAATCAAATGTTTCCTGTTTGAAAATTTCATATTTATCTTTATCTAAATTTTCTTTATTTCTTTTTATAAAATAACCAAGTCCAGCCCTTGAATAAACATAACCTTCATTCTCAAGTTGTGTATAAATTTTTATTATTGTGTTTGGATTTATTTTTAATTTAATAGCCATTTCTCGTATTGATGTGAGTTTATCTCCATCTTTAAATTTACCTGATAGGATTGCAATCTTTATTGCTCGTTTTATTTGTTCGTATATTGGCAATGCTGATTTCACATCAACTTTGATATTAAGAATTATTTTACTTTCTTTTTTCACTGCACTACTAATATATAACAGTAGAACAGATTTGTCAACAAAAAAATGTATTTTTTATTTATTTAATCAGTAAAAGAGATAATAATTAAATTTAATATCTAACTGGTTTTTTATAATATAGTATTAATTGTTATTTTCCATCCCAGCCTGCAATTCTTGCCATCATCCACCAGAATGCTCTTCCTTTTAGAATGCAATTTAATCGTTTGGAATGAGCACAGGAGCCGCAAGATTGAGCTGAATTCGCTAATTCACTTCCCTGATTTGCATTTATCCATTCATCAGCCCAGTTTCCTCCATTATAATAACAACCATCATTTGCTCCTCTATCTAAGAAATAATTTCCATCAGGGTCATAGCTTTCAATATCTGCAAAGTCAAAGAGGACCTTTTTATTTTCTTTACAATAGTCTCTTATTTGTTCATTTCTTTTGTGTAAGTTACCATCTATATTGGTTCCGTCTAAATGTCCTGTCATATATATGAATGTCACATCTTTATATTGGTTTTCCAAATCATTCATTGCATTAAGATAAGTGTTAATCCCTGATTCTGAATTATTACTTACTCCGCCACACCATGACCACATTACTACATTACGCTCATTGTTTTCAAGATTTAACATGTGAATTGTTGCATCTTTCCATCCAAGAAATCCATTATGTCCCAGGTCATCAGCCCCCCCGGCATTTCCCCAACAATCATTAAAAAATTTGCCCACATTAAGTCCGTAATTAGAAATTGTAAAGTAGTATAATGAACCGGGATTTCCTGTATATATATGTTTTGGGTTTTATAATTCCATGCGTTTCTTTGCGTTTGTAATTAAGTCATTCAATTCTAAATCAACTTTTTTTATCTCTTTTTGTAAAGCCAATCCTTCTT
>JAUWQW010000117.1 GCA_030610885.1 Candidatus Aminicenantota bacterium
CTGGTCCTGTACTCGCAAAATGAAGCCCACCGCAACCCACACAATCAAAATCTCCGATCTGGACCAGATGGATCTCTTCATGAACCTGGCAGGGCTTACGCAGCTCAAACCGATCAATTTCCCGTTCATCAATCACAATTAACTTGATGGGTAAATTGCGATTGATCACTTGGTTGGCCAGGTTTTCAACCTTTTCCAGGTTTTTAGGGGAAATCCGCTGACTGTCAATTTCAATGGTGGTGTAATCGCTGCCCATATGAACTGATACGGTTTTGTACTTGCCCACTTTCCAGAGGGCCCCGGAAATAATATGTTGACCAGTATGCTGCTGCATATAATCCCTTCTCCATTCCATATCAATGCGTCCCGAAACCGGATCTGTGCCGGGATCCTCAGCTAGATAATGACAGATACAATCACCTTCTTTTCGCACATCCACAACCGGGATTTTGTTAATCCATCCTTTATCTGCCGGCTGTCCCCCGCCTTCAGGAAAAAAACAGGTTTTATCCAGAACAACCCGATAGCCCTTTTTATCCTCTTTTACTTCAAGAATTTTGGCTTCAAACTCAGTTTTGTTGATATCTTTATAAAATAATTTTTCAGTTGACATAATCATACCCATTCAGGGGAAAAGGAGTTTTATCAATATTCCTTATCTGAAGAAGCTCTAGCAGCTCTATTGTGAGCCCAGCTTCTTATTTTTTTTATTTGTGTTTCCATGGTTAATGAGAGTGGAACTGTATTACCAAAAATTTTAAATAGATCATCTTCATTTAGTTTTCTATTTTGATTAAAAGCCTCATACATACCTGAGATTATTACCTGTTCAACTTCGCTTCCAGACCAACCTTTAGTAATCTGTGCAAGTTGTGAGATATTGAATTTTGATAAATCATTATCTCTCTTTTTCAAATGGATTGTAAATACTTCCTCTCTTTCTTTTTTAGTAGGGAGATCAATAAAAAAGATTTCATCAAACCTGCCTCTTCTTAATAATTCTGCAGGCAGGAGATCTATCCTATTTGCTGTTGCAGCAATAAATACTTCAGATGTGTGTTCCTGCATCCATGTCAAAAAATAACCAAGAATTCTTGAAGAGGAGCTATCTTCTTGTTTATAACTAATCCCACTTTCAATTTCGTCAATCCACAGGATTGCAGGTGCGACTGAATCCATTGTTTTCAAGGCACGGGAAAAAACTATCTCTGGTGATCCTGCCATACCAGAGTACACCAGGTTCATGTCAAGTCGGAATAAAGGTAAATTCCATAAGGATGCCACTATTTTTGAACAAAGACTTTTCCCACAACCAGTTATTCCCATTGTGAGTATTCCTTTTGGTCTTTCAAGCCCAAAATCTTCTGCTTTTTTAGAAAATGCATTTTCTCTTTTCCTTAACCATTCTTTTAAGTTATCAAGTCCACCTAAATCGTTAAGAGTGAATTTGTGTGTAAAGTATTCAAGAACGTTTTCTTTTGAAATTAATTGTTTCTTTTCTTCGTGAATTATCTCTATTAAATCTGCATTTATTATTTTTTGTCCATGAAATGTTTTCATAAAAGCTCTGTATGCTTCATCAAGTGTTAACCCTTGAACTCCAACTATAAAGTTCTTTTTTTCATCTTCATTTAAATTTATTGTTCTTCCTGATTTTTCCATAGAATCTAGGAATTTGAAAAAAAGATTCTTTAATTCATCATAATCAGGGAGTTCAAATCTAATAATCTCAATCTCTTTTTTTAAAGAATCCGGAAAATATTCCTCAGGAGTTAATAAAAAAATTATGGTTTTTGTATTTTTTAATTTTTTATATGCTTCTCTAAGTTTCCGAACAATTTCATTAGAATCTCTCATTTGTGGAGTTAGATCTCTAAATATAAAAAATCCATGTTCATTTTCATTTAAAGCAAAATCCAATGCTTTTATTGGATTTTTTGTGTCTTCAATAATATTATTATCTTTTTTCAAACCATTATTAATGTCCCAGTATGCAACATTGTTGTTTCTGAGTAGTTGTTCACATAATTTTTCTAAATAATTTTCAACCCTTTTCTCTTCATAAGAAATTATCTGAATTATAGGTTGTCCTGCCATTATTGAGTTTCTTATTTGATCAATAGAATTATTCATTTTTACCTCTGAATGTTAAATGATAGTATATAAAGCAGATATTATCAACTAAATAACCAGACCTCTATTTTATTATAGATTTGATGATGTTTAACAATTCTTTATACCTGATTGGTTTGGCTATATAACCATCAAATCCAGCTTCAATAATACGTTCTTTATCACCTTTCATTGCAGATGCGGTTGTAGCTATAATCTTGATATATTTTGTTTTTTCATCATTTTTCAATATTTTTGTAGCACAAATCCCATCCATACCAGGGAGCTGTATGTCCATTAATATCAATGGAGGTAATTTTTCTCTGGCAATTGATATTCCAATAGCAGCATCTGTGGCTTCTAGGACTTCATAGCCTGAAATTTCAAGAACATTAGAAAGAAATTTCATATTAATTGAATTGTTTTCAATAACAAGAACTTTCATTTTTGCTCTATTCTATAAGGTATTCTTACTGTAAAACAAGAACCCTTACCTAATTCACTTTTTACCTCTACTGAACCTCCATGAAGTTTAACTAAACGTTTAACCAATGAAAGTCCTAGACCTGTGCCTTCATACTTTTTGTTAATAGAGTTGTCAAGTTGCTCAAAGGGTTGAAAAAGGTTTTCAATATTTTCTTTTGATATTCCAATGCCGGTATCTTCAACTGAAAATTCCAATAAATCAGAAACCTTTTTTACTTTAATAAAGACAATGCCTCCATCAGTTGTGAACCTTACTGCATTGGAAAGGAGATTGTAAATAATTTGTTTTAACTTTCTTGTATCTACATAGATTTGATCAACACCTTCTTTTATATCTAAATTAAGTCTTATGTTGTGTGCAAAAGCCTTTTCTTTTACTATTGAAAGGCTGCTTTCAAAGAGTAAAGGGATGTCTGTTTTTTCAATGTCAAGAGTCATTTTGTCTGCCTCGATTTTTGATATGTCCAGGATGTCATTTAGAAGTGATAGCAAGTGTTTACCACTTGAAAAAATATCATTGATAAAACTTTTTTGTTTGGGTGTAATAGATCCTACCATTTTGTCTTTAAGTAGCTCTGAAAAACCTATTATAGCATTTAAAGGAGTTCTTAGCTCATGAGACATGTTTGCTAGAAAATAAGATTTTGATTTGTTAGCAATTTCAATCTCAGTAGCATGTTTTTTTAATTTCTGTTCAAATTCTTTGCGCTGTGTAATATCCTCAATTGATAGTAAAAATATTTTTTTGCCCTCACTATATACCTGTGTAGCATTTAGTAACATTATTTTATGTCCAATTTTTGGGAAATTTTGCTCAACTTCAAAATTATTTAAAGATTGTTTTTCATTTCGAAGATATTCCAATAGATTTCTTAATTTTGGAATATCCCATTGTTGATCTCCAATTTCAAATAGAGTCTTTCCTACAGTTTTGTTAGATTCAACTTTAAAAGTTTTATAAAAGGATAGGTTTGCAGATATTATTTTGAGTTCTGAATCAAGAAGGACTAAGGGATATTGTACTGTATTTACAACATCTTCAGCATACTTGCGCGCTTCTTCAATTGTGGTTGTATATATTGTTATCCTTTTTAAAACATTTTTAGAAACCTGATTGAGCATAAAAATTATTAAAAATAATAAAAAGGCAAGAAAAGAAATAATTGCAATAATAGAAGGAATAGGGATTTCTATAATTGTCTCATACATTAGCTTGATTAATAACAATACAAGCCCATAAACAACAAAAGTAACAATAGCTTTTAATTTTCGAATATCATTAGCAAGCCCCTCTGGAAGAGTTTGTTTTTTTTTATGCTTCAAAAAAAATCTCATTTGAATTTTAATCTTTTAATTTTTCATATATCTCTTCAAACTGAGGAGCTATTTCCTTGAATGATTTAAGTATATTTGGGTCAAAAAATTCCGGTTTTAATTTTTTATCCCCTTCTGTAATTATCTTATAAGCTGTGTTATGATCAAAAGCTGGTTTATATAAACGATATATCCTAAGAGTATCATAAGTGTCAGCAATTCTTGCTATTCTACCTTCAATAGGTATTTTATCTTCTTTTAAATTGTTTGGGTAGCCACTTCCATCCCAGTTTTCATGGTGTGTAAGTGCAATGTTTTTCGCAATTTTAAATCTTGCATAGTTTCCTAATATGCTTGCACCATATATGGGATGTTTTTTTATTGTTCTCCATTCATCATAATTAAGTTCACCTGTTTTTCTTAAAATTTTTGAGGGCACATAAATCATCCCAACATCATGCATTTGAGCTTGTATATAAATTGATTTAATAAAAGTGTCGGACATTTTTAGGTTTCTTGCTATTGCTGCACAATATTCACCGACCCTTAAAACATGATTGCCACTATCTATATCATTTGCTTCTGATGCTTTTATAAGTATACGAATTGTATGTTTGATTGTTTCTTCTGTCTCTTTTATCTGATTTGAAAGTGACTTTAAGAATAAGCTCTGGAGTACAAAAATGTTTAGGGATGAAGTATCATAGCTTGTAACTTCTCTACCGTAATTAAGTGCAAAAAGACAAAATTCATTACTTAGATAGACAATAAAATTTAAGAGTTTTACAGATATAGCAGACTTCAAGGCTTTTATAAGTGAACTACATTCGGATTTTTCAAACTCAACTTCATTACAATAGTGGATTTCTGGTTTGTCTTTAGCAGGTGTTTTAATGATATTGTGAATTTCAAGTCCAAGTTTTGTCCTATATAATTCTTTGAATGTGGCTTCATATTTATACCACACCCAATTATTTGTTTCATCGATTATACCAACAATAATTATCTTTGGTTTATCACTTCTATCAGGAGTTTGCCTTATGACTTGATTAACAATTTTGTTAATAGTAGATTTAAAGTTAAATTTGATAGGATTAAAAGAATTCATGATTTCCTCACCAAAAGATGTTAAACTGGAAATGCTATCATATCCTTGATTAAGCTTTTCCTTAAGATCTTTTTTTTCCAAGTGTATCTTTATTTTGTTCAGGAGTTCATTCTTTTCAATTGGTTTTAGTATAAAGTCTTCAGCTCCTGCATCAGTTCCCTTAATTCTATCTTGTTTTGATTCTAAACCTGTAATCATAATAACTGGGATATTCTTATGATTTTTATCTTTTTTTATTTCTCTGCATACTTCAAACCCATAAATATCTGGCATCAGTATGTCCAGTAGCACAAGATCTATTTTTTGCTTGTTGATTTTTTCAAGTGCTTGTTTACCATTTTTTGCCTGTACAACATCATAATTATTTGTTGATAAAATCTCGTTCAGTAATTTAAGATCTATAGGATTGTCATCAACACAGAGTATTTTTGTTTTTGTATTAATTGTAAAATCTCCCTTTTTCTATTTTTAATTAACATTATATAATATACAACTAATATTAATAAATTAAAATAATTATGTCAATTGTACGAATTGACTCATTAAAAATCTATATGAAACAGGTATCGTTGCCTCATTAGAAAATCTACACGAAATTATACTAAAATGTTGATATATTGTATTCATAATTCTTCCTATTACTATATATTTGTTTTCTTTTCAAGTAAAC
>JAUWQW010000071.1 GCA_030610885.1 Candidatus Aminicenantota bacterium
AATCCGGATTTAAAGGGAAAACCGGTTGTTGTAGGAGGCAAACCCGATTCCAGGGGAGTGGTCTCTACCTGTTCCTATGAGGCCCGTAAATATGGAATCCACTCAGCAATGCCATGCATACAGGCCTATCGTTTATGCCCCCGGGCTATTTTTTTACCCCCCAATTTTTCAAAGTACAAAGCTGTTTCCCAAAAGATAAAAGATATTTTCTACCAGTATACCGATCTGGTTGAGCCTATGTCCCTGGATGAAGCTTACCTTGATGTTACTAAAAATAAAAAAAATATCCCCTATGCCACAGAAATCGCTAAAGAGATTAAGGAAAAGATATTTCAAAAAACTCTGTTAACCGCTTCTGCAGGGGTTTCTTTTAATAAATTTTTAGCCAAGGTAGCATCGGATTATAAAAAACCCGATGGATTGACAGTGATTACTCCCAGGAATGCAGATCAGTTTATAAATAGACTCCCTATCCGAAAATTTTTCGGGGTGGGTAAGGTGACTGAAAAAAAAATGGTCAAACTAAGAATCAAAACTGGTTGGGATTTAAAACAAAAAAGCCTTCAATATCTGGCAGTAAATTTTGGTAAGATGGGGAATTATTTTTATCAGATCGCCCATAATTTGGATAACAGCCCGGTAAATCCCCATCGAATCAGAAAATCAATAGGAACGGAAAGAACCTTTGTCAAGGATATCAATGATTTAAAAACCATACAGAAATACATACAAAAGTTTGCTGATGAGATATCCACATGGCTAAAAAAAAACAAAAAAAAAGCCAAAACCATTACCTTGAAGGTCAAATATTATGATTTTATCCAGGTCACTCGTTCCATCACCCTATCTTTTTACTGTGACGAAGCCTCAACCATTTTACACAATGCTCTGGCTCTACTTAATAAAACAGACGCCGGCCAAAAAAAAATCCGCCTCCTGGGCATCTCTCTATCCAACTTAAGTTAGAACAAAATAGGGGTTCAAGATTTCAAACCCCTTTTAGTACATTAATTGACATAAAAAATTCCATATGTCAGAATAATACCTTGCATAGTGTGGATAAACACAATGTGCTTATTATGCTAATATGGAGTGATAAGAACAATGAATTTATTTAATGGTTATAAAAAAATTAAAGAATAGAGGTAAAAATATGAAAAATATAGCAATTATTGGCGCGGGTTTGATGACGAAACCCATGGTCGATTATTTTATAGATGAATTCGGCTATAAAATCATAATGTTGAATCGTACATTAAGTAAAGCTGAAAAAATAATAGGAAACAGACCATTGGGTAAAGCTTTGGGCTGGGCAAATAACAATACAGAAACACTTGATAGAGTGATAAAAGATGCAGATATAGTTATAAGTATGGTTCCAAAACCTTTACATATAAAAGTAGCAAAATCGTGTTTGAAATATAAAAAAAACATGATCACTGCCTCTTATGAAATTCCTGAACTAATGGCTTTAAAGGAAGATGTTGAAAAGCAAGGTATATTAATACTGAATGAATTAGGTGAAGTGCCGGGTATGGATCATTTTGGCACTCAAATGTTGCTTGAAGAAATAAAAAATGATGGCGGACGAATTATAAGTTTAAATTCATATGGTAGCGGAATACCAGCATTTGAATCCAATAATAATCCGATGGGATATAAGTTCAGCTGGGATCCGAGAACTGTTTTTGTTGCTGCTCAAACGGCAGGAGCATATCTTGTTAAAGGCGAAAAAACTTATATACCAGGTGATAAGCTATTTGAAAAATTTTGGTTTGTTGATATTGATGGCCTTGGTACTTTTGAAACATATCCCAATAAAGATGTTGAAAAATATATTAAACCTTTTGGTTTAGATGATGACGTTTCTTTTTATCGAGGACTTTTAAGATATTCGGGATATTGTAATAATATGAGCTATATGGAAGCACTTGGCTTGTTTGATAGTGAAAAAGTCAATAATCTTAATGATAAGACTTTCCGCCAATTTACAGCTTCACTTATTAATGCAGGTTCATCCCCGAATATTGAGCAAAGTGTAGCAAATTATTTAAAAATAAAATCTAACTCAGATATAATTCATCGTTTAAAATGGCTGGGGTTATTTGATGATATATTAATACCTCTTGACAAAGGAACTAATCTTGATGTCCTTTTAAACAGGATGTTGGAAAAAATGCAATATGCACCGGGTGAAAAAGATATGATTATTCTGCACATAGAAATAATTGCCGGGTTTAAGAATGGAAAGAAAGAAAAAAGGATTGCTACGATGGTTGTTAAGGGAGACCCCGAAGGAGAAACTGCAATGTCAAGAGCCGTAGCACTTCCGACAGCAATTGCAGCAAGATTAGTTGTAGATGGAGTTATAAAAACAACCGGATTAAAAATGCCGCCAAATTTACCTGAACTTTATAAACCTGCATTAGAAGAATTGAAAAAATTCGGATTTGAGTTTTTAACAAAAAAAATTAAACTGAATTAGCAGAAAAAATCTGTTTATAACACACGTTATAAATAATTACCGGGACAGTAGGTGATTCAAGGTTTGTTGCCCGCATCAACTCAGACTGATAAATCCACTTTGTTCCGAAATGATTAATTGACATAAAAATTTCCGTATGTCAAAATAATATCTTGTATATAACAATATAAAGAGAGTTTAGCTATAAAAATAAATAAAAAAGGAGGCAAAAAATGATTGCATTTTGTGGGTTGGATTGTTCCAAATGTGAAGCGTATCTGGCTACTCAAGCGGATGATGATATTAAGCGCGCTGAAGTAGCAAAAAAATGGTCAGCGCAATATAATGCAGACATCAAAGCTGAAAATATCAACTGCGATGGTTGCAGGACTGACGGGAGAAAGTTTTTCTATAGTGAAAATGTATGCGAAATCCGTAAATGTTGTTTTACGAAAGGTCTTGAGAATTGTGCTTTTTGTGATGAATATATATGCGACAAATTATCAAATTTCATTAAACTTGCACCAGATGCTGGCAAAGCATTAGCAAATCTGCGTTCCACAAAAGCATAGGGGAACTAATAAAGCAAAATTAAAAAAAAGTTGACAAATACGTATAATCATGTTATATTTAATACGTATGGGGTTATAAATGAATTCAAAATTAACTTTAAAGTTAAACAAAAATGTTATTGATTCTGCAAAAAAATATGCAAAGAAAAGAAATGCAAGCCTATCCAAAATGGTTGAAAAATATTTTATGACATTAATTGAAAAAAAAAGAGGTAAAAAGGAATATACACCTTTAGTTGAAGAACTTTCAGGTGTTATTAATCTAGATATAGAATTCAATTTCAAAGATTCCTATAGCAGTTATTTATCAGAGAAATATAAGTAATGAGAAAAATCTTTATTGATACTGACATTATACTTGATCTCTTAGCTAAAAGAGAACCTCATTATCCATATGCTGCTGAACTTTTCACACTTATTGATTCAAAAAAAATAAAAGCATATGTATCGCCAATAATTTTTGCTAATTTACATTATATTATAAGAAAAATGAGTAATAAGGATACAGCTTTGAAAAGTTTATTGAAACTAAAATTACTTGTCAATATTTTACCAGTTGATGAAAAAATAATTGAATTAGCTTTAGCATCTGATTTTTCTGACTTTGAAGATGCAATCCAGTTTTATGTAGCTAAGGAAAATAATATTAGATATCTTCTTACACGAAATAAAAAGGATTTTAAAAAGGCTGATATTTCAGTAATGACAGCAGATGAGTTTCTAAAAATAATGAAATCACAAGAATAATATAAAAAAAACATAACAAATCGTTGGAGAAGAGTGTACTAATACATACTGCTCAGCTATAGGCGTTAAGATATTTGGCTCAATATTTCTTCAAGCTCTAATTGAGCTTTTTCCCATCTGTTATAACAATCTTGCAAGTTTTTTTTTACATGTGCATGCTCTTTCTGCAAAGAGACTACAAATGCTCCTTGTTCATAAGTTTCCTTCAGGATCATTTTTTGCTCTATTTTATTTTTTCTGTTTTCAAATTCATATATTTTCTCTTCCATAGATGTAATCTCATTTTTCAATTGATTTCGCCTTTTACTAATAGATTGTCTGGCCTGAGCTTTTAGCCTTTTCTCCTCTTTTTTACTTCTCCTGTATGAATCTGGTTTGAGTTTATTCTCTTTGTTTATATAAAGATCAAAATCGCTCTCCCTTTTTTGTAAATAATATGAATAATTACCATTATAATCTATTATATGTTTGTTATTTATTTCTATAACTCGATTAACGATCTTATCAAGAAAATAGCGATCGTGTGAAATAAGCAATACTGTTCCATTATAATTTGAGAGTGCAAATTCAAGAGCTTCTTTTGAAACAATATCAAGATGATTGGTAGGCTCATCCATAATAAGAAAGTTTACTGGAGATAGAAGTATCTTTGCAAGAGAAACTCTTGCTTTTTCCCCTCCTGAAAGAAATTTTACTTTCTTAAAAACATCATTACCTTTGAATTTAAATAGACCTAAAATATCTCTTATTTTAGGGATAAGATTATATGCTGAAGTTGAACTGACTTCATCATATACTGTTTTATCTAAATCCAGTTCATCAATCCTATGCTGAGCATAATAACCAACAGAAGTCTTTTTACCGATTTTTATTGAATCTGATGATTGAGGTTTTAGCTGTTGATTTATCAGCTGTGTTAATGTGGTCTTGCCTGCACCATTAATACCTACTAGTGCAATTTTCTCTCCTCTATATATATTTAAGTAAATATTTTCCAATATATATTCTTTTATGTACTTAAATGACATATCTTCGATTTCCAGGACATTTTTGTAGCTCTTTTCTGTTACGCTTAATTCAAAGCTGATGTTAACAGGGGGTTCAGGAAGATCAATTTTATCTATTTTTTCAAGCTGTTTTATTCTGCTTTGAACTTGAGCTGCTTTTGTTGCTTTATATCTAAACCTGTTTATGAATCTTTCAACCCTCTCTCTTTCTAATCTTTGTTCATCCCTTTTTTTTTGGATTAGTTCCTCATTTTTTCTTTTTTGCTCCCTATAAGAATGATAATTTCCTTTATATAAATTAAGGGTTCCTCTTTCTAATTCATATATCTTTTGAGCTAATCTATCAATAAAAAAACGGTCATGAGATACAATTACAACGCTCCCGGAAAAATTTAAAATATAATACTCCAACCATTCCAATGATTGTAAATCAAGATGATTGGAAGGCTCGTCCAATAAAAGAATATCGGGTTTTTTTATGAGAATTCTTGCTAAATAAACCCTCATTCTCATGCCACCGCTGAGATTAGACAGAGGCAGAGAAAAAACATCTTTAGAGAAACCAAGACCAGAGAGAATATTTTTTGCATAAATTTCTAATCCATATCCACCCATTGATTCATATTGCTCTTCTAAAACCCCTAACTGTTTTAATAACTCATCATGATTGCTTACAGATGAATTCATATTGTTATGTAGTTCTGTGATCTTTTTCCCGAGCTCAAGTATATCTTTCTGGCCCTCAATTACTGTTTGTAAAACTGAGTTTTGCTCAAGAGCTATCTCTTCCTGAGGAAGGTATCCGATTTTGTATGCTTTTGGTTTTATTATTGTGCCTCTTGCATACTCAATTTCCCCATTCAAGATTCTCAGCAAAGTGGTTTTCCCACATCCATTTGGTCCAACAAGTGCAACTCTCTCACCCGGATTAATTACCCAATTTATACCTGATAGTAATTTGCGATCACCTATATGATAGTGTAAATCTCGAATTTGGAACATAAACAATTATAACATATCTTGCTTTTTAAAGGTCTTGTTGATACTATTCTCCATTAGGAAAAAAGAATGGAAAAAGAGAAAATAGGTTTTTTTAAAAAGTATCCAAGCCAGTTCTGGCTTGTTGTAATATTTGAATTTTTTGAGAGGGGATCTTACTACGGTATGATGAGTTTTATATCAGTATATTTTACTGATACTCTCAATATCCCAAAAGAGAGTGTAGGTGTTATAAAAGGGGTTATCCAGCCTTTGCTATACTTCCTTCCCATAATTTCAGGTGCTATTGCAGACCGTTTTGGGTACAGGAAAATACTTATGATGGCTTTTACACTGCTTGGAGGAGGTTACTTCCTTACAAGTCAGATGACCACATATTCGTCAGTTTTTATAGCACTTGTGGTAATGGGGTTTGGAGCAGGTATGTTCAAACCCATAATTTCAGGAACAATTGCTCGTGTTACAGATGAATCCAACAGCACTCAGGCATTTGGGATCTTCTACTGGTCTATAAACCTTGGAGCTTTTCTATTCCCCCTATTCTTGGTCCCTTTTTTAAAAAGCATGAACCCATCCTATGTTATTATTGCTTCTGCAATATGTACTGGATTTTTACTTATTCCAACAGCATTATTATATAAAGACCCAATAAAACGGGATAAAGCAGAGAAGCGCGATCAAACTTCCTTGGTCCAGACACTTGCAAATGCTTTTGAGATAATCTATTCTCCATTAGTACTGCTGAGCAGTAAAATAAAACGGTCCAACCTTTTTAAACTGGTTACTTTAACCTTATTGGCTCTGTTTTTTATGTTATCAGTCTTCAGCTATCTCAAAACCCCGAAAGCAGAAGAGAAATATTCAAAGATAGCAGTTGAAAAAGGGGAGAAAACCCTTATATTTGACCTTAACAGAAATATGTTAATAAAAGACAATTTCAATATCCAATATAAAGAGGAAGAATCTGAGAATATCTATCTCACACTTTATAAACCTGACAAACTCGAATCCTATTTAAGTAAGTTAATAAAGAAACTCAGAGAGCTGCCTTGCTTAAAAGATGTAAGTGAAAAAGAGATCAATGAACTTGTAAAAAAATCAGAGAGAAGAATATCTCTGATTATGGAGAGAAAAGATTTAAATGGCATTCCATTCCAGATCAAGGAAATTTCTGAAGAGGAATTTGTTATCTATATTGATAATAAAAGTGATATTAATGAAATAAAAGGGATTGCACATGCTATGCATAATTTCCCTGTTTTAAAGGGGATTGGAGAAAAAGAGGTAGATACACTTTTGAAATCTATGAAAATTCGCTCTTTTTTTCCTCTGTTTCTTGTCTCAATAATCATCATTTCTTTGATGATCATTCCAGTCTCTTCTAAAAATTCTATGCTTCTCCCTGTATTTGCAGTAGTTCTAATATGGTTCATTCCCGGGCTCTCATTGTTAGGAAAAATCATAACATCCATCATCTATATCTCCACTATGTCGCTTAATATGATTGATAAATCTGACATCGAAAAATTCAAGGACCATTCCAGGTTCCTTCTAATGATAATTCTCTACTCAGGATTCTGGGTACTCTATTTCCAGATGTTTGACTCTGTATTATGGTATGTGCAGGCATATGTGGATGCTGCTTCATTGAACAATGTGGTTAATAAATTTCTTGATATTTTCGGGATAAATATAAATTGGTTCTTTGATGTGGAACATGTTACAGTGATCAATGCAGGTGTAATAATCCTTCTTCAACTCATAGTATCAAATATTGTAAAAAACAAAAAAGCACTTCCTACCATGATAACTGGAATAACTGTTGCAACTGTTGGCATGGGTATGCTGGCTATCTCTTCAAATATCTGGATATTTATGGCAGGAATTATATTTTTCTCTATTGGAGAGATGACTGCACACCCTAAATTTATAAGTTATATTGGCATAACAGCACCCTCAGATAAAAAGGCAATGTATATGGGTTATCTCTTCTTGTATGGTGTTTTTGGAAGCTCAGTGGGTGGAATTGTTGGTGCAAAACTCTATGTCCATTTTGTAGATAACCTTAATCAACCAAAAATACTATGGCTTGTTTTTTCTGCAATAGGAATTTTCACGATTATCAGTCTTTTGCTTTACAATAAATTCATAGCAAAGAGAAATTAAGAACTATTGTAGCGCATCGCCTTGTTTTACAAAAAATATTTTAAGTAAGGAAATAATATTTAGATTAAGTCCAAATATGTTATAATTCTTTGATATATAGAGAATAAATTGTGTACAAAAAGGAGTTATCATGAAATTTAAAGTAGATGAAGATTTATGCATAGGATGTGAGGCTTGCGAAGATGTGTGTGCTGAAGCCTTTGAGATGAAGGATGACGGGAAAGCCCATGTAGTTAAAGATCCTGTTCCAAAAGATTTAGAAAAAAGTGCTGTTGAAGCTGAAGAATCCTGTCCTGTTGATGCTATTTCACATGAATAAAAAAAACAATAATTGGTCAGTAAAATAGGTCTGTATAAGCATGCAATAATAACTGATTATTTTATGGGTTTTTAGGATGAAGAAAAAATTTCAAACAGGAAAGGTAATTACAATTTCTGCTGCTCATTTATTTCATGATATTTATACAGCTTTCCTTGCGCCAATGTTACCGCTATTAATTAGGAAGTTTGGTATTTCATTATCAATGGTAGGGCTTTTAGATGTTATTAGAAAAGCCCCATCACTTTTTAACCCGTTTATTGGATTAATAGCTGATAGAGTATGTGTTAAATATATGGTAATATTAACGCCCGGCATTACAGCAATTTCTATGAGTTTGCTGGGTAGCTCGCCTTCATATATCATTTTGTTTGTTTTGTTATTTGTTACTGGAATTAGTTCAGCTCTATTTCATGTACCGTCTCCTGTAATGATTAAACATTTTTCTGGTGAAAAAACAGGAACAGGAATGAGCTTTTATATGTTCGGCGGTGAAATAGCAAGAACATTGGGCCCTTTAATAATTACTGCAGCACTTTCTCTTTGGGGACTGGAGGGTTCTTATCGAGTTATGCCTCTTGGAATAATAGCATCGATAATTCTTTTTTTCAAATTAAAAGATGTATCATCAATTAACAATAAAAAAAACAATAAAAAACGGAAGAAAGCAAAAGAAACTATTAAGCAATTAATACCTTTCTTTATTTTTATTGTAGGCTTTCAATTATTCAGGTTTGGGATGAAATCTGCATTAACGCTTTATTTGCCGACCTATTTAACCGGAAAAGGCGAGTCTTTATGGATTGCTGGAATTTCATTGTCAGTGTTACAGTTTTCAGGGGCTATCAGCACTTTCTGGGCAGGTTACATTTCTGATAAAATAAGCCATAGGAATACACTTCTTATTACTGCAATTGCGAGCCCATTAGTAATGTGGGCATTTATCTTTTCAGGAAAAATTATGATGATCCCGCTTTTGATTCTAATGGGCATTTTTTTATTTGCATCAGGGCCTGTTTTATTGGCTCTTGTGCAGGAAACGAACACTGAACGCCCAGCTTTTGTAAATAGTATATATATGACTATAAGTTTCAGTGTCAGTTCTTTGATGGTGCTGTTTGTCGGTATTTCAGGTGATAAAATCGGGCTTGAATTGACATTTAAAATTTGTGCAATACTGGCATTTTTGTCAATACCTTTTATATTTATTTTGCCAGGGAAAGTAGAAAACAATAAGGAGTTAACTTAAATGTATAAACATCTGTTTGGTCCAGTGCCATCACGCCGTTTGGGAATGTCATTAGGAGTAGACTTAATTCCACACAAGACATGTACTTTTAATTGTATTTATTGTGAATGCGGGCCTACTACAAACTTAACTACAAAAATAGAAGAGTATGTTCCTTTTAATGAAGTTATAAAAGAACTAAAACATTTTTTTAAAAATAACCCTGTTCCTGATTATATTACTTTCTCAGGTGCAGGTGAACCAACTCTTAACTCCAGTATAGGAGAGGTATTAAAATTCATTAAATCAAGCTGGCCTAATACTCCTGTTGCTGTATTGACAAATGGAAGTTTGTTTTCCGATAAGAAGGTGAGAGCAAAGCTTTTAAAAGCAGATCTTGTTTTACCATCATTAGATGCTGCTTCAGAATTAACGTTTCGCAAGATTAACAGACCATTTCACAAACTCAAACTTAGTGAATATATACAGGGACTTGTAGATTTCAGAGGGGAATTCAATGGTAAAATATGGCTTGAAGTATTAATCCTTCCCGGGTATAACGATAATATTAGAGATTTGGAATTACTTAAAAAAGCATTTGAAAGGATTAAACCTGATACTATTCAATTAAACACTTTGGATAGACCCGGAATAATAAAGGGTTTAAAAGCAGCAGGAAGAAAGAAACTACAGGAGATCGTGGATTTCTGGGATCTTGACAATGTTGAGATTATTGCAGCAGTACCTGAACGAAGAGATATTAAATCGTATAGAGAGGATGTTGAAACCGCAATTCTGGAAACAATTGTGAGAAGACCCTGTACTCTTGATGATCTTGCAAAAATTCTCGGGATACATATTAATGAAATAAATAAATACCTTGGTGTATTGGAAGATGAAGATAAGATTGAAACTATTCAGCAGGAAAGGGGAATATTCTATCAAATTAAAAAATAGAATTAGCAATAAACAGGAGGATACAATGAAACAGATTTCCAGTGTTTTAATTTTAAGTATTCTATTTTTGTTATCTGATTTTGTTTATGCTCAAGAATATAATCCTGTGGCTGATTCTGATGCAGTTGTTATTTTGAAAAATGTTCGATTTACAGTATTGACTTCCGGAGTAATTAGAATGGAGTGGACAGAAGACAGTGTTTTTGAAGATCATGCTAGTTTAGTATTTGTAAATAGGAATCTTCCTGTTCCAGAATTTAAAAAGAAGATTAAACATGGATGGCTTCAAATTAAAACTGATAAATTCGCTTTAACGTATAAGATTGGCAGCGGAAGATTTACTGATAAAAATCTTCAGATCGAGTTTAATTTTGACGGAATAAAAAAATTATGGAAACCGGGGAAAGAAAATAAAGGCAACTTATCAGGTACAACAAGAACATTAGACGGGTATGATGGGAATATTCACCATTGGTCTAAGAAAAAAATAGATTTGGGAAAGGGAATTATTTCTAAAGAGGGCTGGGTATTGATTGATGATTCTGAAAGACCGCTATTCGATAATTCGGAATGGCAATGGGTGATTCCAAGACCAGAAAAGAAACAGCAGGACTTCTACTTTTTTTGTTATGGCTATGATTATAAAAGAGCATTAAAAGATTATATAAAAATAGCAGGGAAAATTGCTTTACCTCCCAAATTTTCTTTTGGTATCTGGTGGTCTCGTTATTGGGAATACACTGATTGGGAATTACGTGAATTAATCAATGAATTTGAAATACACAATGTACCATTGAATGTTCTTGTTGTGGATATGGATTGGCATATAACTACAAAACCCGAGTGGTATAAAAATGGGGAAAAGATACGAGATCAATCGGGTCAGAGAGCTGGCTGGACTGGATTCACCTGGAATAAAAACTATTTCCCAGATCCAAAAGATTTTTTACAATGGACAGAGAAAAAAGGGCTCAAGGTATGTATGAATCTTCATCCTGCATCAGGAATACAACCTTTTGAGGAGAAATATAAAGAAATGGCAAAAGCAATGGACATTGATCCGAAATCTAATAAATATGTTCCATTTGATATTGTTAACAAAGGTTTTGCTAAAAACTTTATGAAAATCATTTTACACCCAATGGAAGAAGACGGCGTTGATTTCTGGTGGTTGGATTGGCAGCAATGGAGTACTACAAATATAAGTAATGTTAACCCGACATTTTATCTTAACTATGTTTTCTTTAGTGATATGGAGAGGCAGAATAAAAAGAGACCCTTAATTTTTCATAGATATGGAGGCCTTGGGAATCACAGGTATCAGGTCGGTTTTTCAGGTGATGCATTTATAAATTGGCGCTCTCTTGATTTTCAGCCATATTTTACTGCAACAGCTTCAAATGTTTGTTTTGGCTTTTGGAGCCACGATATAGGCGGACATATGTATGGTGAAAGTTATCCTGAGCTTTATACGCGGTGGGTACAATTTGGTGTGTTTAGTCCGATTTTGCGAACACATTCCACCAAAAATCCAAACATAAAACGTAAGATTTGGGCTTATCCATTAGAAAATTTTTATGCTATGCGCAAGGCTTTTCTTTTCAGGCAAGCTATCCTTCCTTACATTTACTCTGCTGCAAGAGAAGCTTATGATACTGGTATTTCAATTTGCAGACCCATGTATTATGACTATCCAGAAGCAGAAGAAGCATATAGTTTTAAAAACCAATATATGTTTGGCAATGATATGTTGGTAGCACCCGTTACACAACCAATGGGAAAGGACAGTCTCTTTGTCCAGAAAAAAATATGGCTTCCTAAAGGTAAATGGATTGAATTGTATTCAGGAACAATATTAGAGGGTGGTAAAGTTATTCAAAGAGCATTTGATCTGGACGAGATCCCAGTATATGTTAAAGAAGGTTCTATAATTCCTATGCAGCCCAATATGAAAGGCATAGGGGAAAAGCCTCTAAATCCTATGATTCTTAATATCTTTCCGGGAAAAACAGGTAACACAAAAGTATATGATGATGAAGGGAATAATAATAATTATAAAACAGGGGTTTATGCATTTACAGAAGTCAAATTCAATAAGATAAATAACAGGAATATAAAAGTAGTAATAAAGCCTGTTAAAGGGAAATATCCGGGGATGTTGGAAGCCAGAGCTTATGAGTTAAAATTGCCTATCTGTTTTCCTTGTGAATCAGTGAAAATTAATGGAAAAACAATTCCATATAAAAAAGATGCGAATTCTAATTCATGGACTTACAATGGTAATGAATTTACATTACATATATTTACTTCTGAGTTCAGTGTTCATCAAAAAGTAGAAGTTGAAATCAAATTTCCCAAATATGACTTCAAATTACTTTCTAAAAAGAGGCAAAAGATAAAAAGACTTATAAAATTTATGAAATTTTTAGCAAAAAACAAATGGGATAAGTCAAAATATTCAAATGATATAGTTGTTCATGCAGCACAAACAGGGTACAGGATCAGTCTTAATCCTCAAAAGGCATTTTCAGAAATTCAAGAGTTTGATAAATCATGGAAACAGGTATTGGAAATGATCAAAGCATGTTCTTTAAAAGAATTAAAATATGTTCCTTATCTTGAATTACTAAAAATAACTGATCAGGACAATTGATTGACATAAAAATTTCTTTATGCTCTAATAATATTTTATATACAACAATATAAAAAAGAGTTATGTGTAAACAGGGCAGGCTAAAGATATATGCGGCAAAAGAAATTTTAGAAGAATGTAAAAATGAGAAAAAGGAAATATACTGTAATTGGAGCAGGAAATGGAGGCTTGGTAACTGCAGGGTATATTTTTCTGCAAGGATACGAGGTTTCTTTATATAATAGATCTGAGGAGCGGATTAAATATATTAAAGACCATGATTATACAATACAGTTCGGTGATAAATCGAATAAAATCAGGTTAAATTATGTGGGCAATAATCTTTCTGAAGCTGTATGTCATAGTGATGTAATAATTATTGTAATAACTGCAAACGGGCATAGTGATATTGCTGAAAAAATTGCTCCTTATCTAAAAGATGGTCAAATAATATTACTTGTACCCGGGAGAACATTGGGCGCTTTGTTGTTTAGCCAAACATTGAACAAAGTAGGGTGCAAAGCAAATGTTATTGTTGCCGAAGCAAATACTTTGTTTTTTGTCGCAAGACTAAAGAGACCTGACTTAATTGAAATCAAAGGAATTAAGAACGAAGTATCAGTATCAGCATTACATTCCAGGAATAATGATTGCGTAATAAATGTTCTGTCAAATATTTTCCCTAACATAGCCAAAGCAGATTCATTTCTAGAAACAAGTTTTAGTAATATTGGAGCTATATTTCATCCGGTAATTTTTCTTTTAAATAAAGAACGAATTTTTAAAAAAGAAATATTTAATTTTTACACAGATGGTGTTACCAAAAAAGTCGCTCAATATATTGAAAAAATAGATTTTGAATTCAAATCAATTGAATCAGCAATTGGAATAAACACACTTTCAGTTATTGATTGGTTAAATTCAAGATATGGACTTCCTAAAACTTCGATCTATGAAATGATAAAATCTAATCCTACGTATAAAGATATATTGGCTCCTACAACAATAAATCACAGATATATTTGGGAAGATATCCCAACAGGATTGGTGCCTATGTCTTTATTTGGTAAAATTTTGGGAGTTCCAACACCAACGATTGATTATTTTATAGAAGAAGGAAGTAAAATATTAGATACTGATTTTCGTTCAGAGGGCAGAACGTTGTGCAAATTGGGTCTTTCACCTGACAATTTAATTTCTGATTTGATGGAGTATACCTATTAAGGAAGAAAATAAATTTTAAATTGAGACTAAGATAAGTTCTGTAAGTTAGTAAAAGTATGAATAATATTATAACATTAGCCGATACAATTGGTTTAGCAAAAACAGAGCTTGATGCTCATACTTTAGGTGTAGCTACAATTATGGAACTTCTTACAGAATGTGGATTTAAAGTTATTGTTGCAAACAGTGAAGTATCAAAAGCAATTGCAAACCCACAAAACATTTACAATTCATCATTAATCGGGAAATGGATTATAAAAAATAATATTAAAGCTCTGGGGTTTAGTTACCGCCTGAATGTTGATGATGCAGTACTGATATTCCGGAAACTCATGTACCAATTGGAATCAAAGAAGATGTTGGTAAAAGATGGTGGAAAACTGAAAAGTATTTGGTTTGCAGGCTTGCCTGAAGCTTGTAATAAAATTAAATATTTATACAAAGACGTAATTGTTTTTTATGGTGATGAATCATTTACAGATAGCCTGAAAATGCTTGGAATAGACTCCTCAATTGCGCCAAAAGGATTTAAAGACGATGACAGTTCATATAAAAATACTTTAGATAGTTTTGGTAAAGAAATA
>JAUWQW010000043.1 GCA_030610885.1 Candidatus Aminicenantota bacterium
TCTGTTAAACTACTAAACTTACCTTTCTTTAACTCTTTGATCACTTGAAGCTTGAATGCTTCACTGTACTTAATTGTTGTCTCTCGCATCTTTTTGTCCTCCTTAAGATTTCCAATGTGTAAACCTATCACAGGACAAGACAATCCATCCTATTTCCTATAAACTCAAAACTCATCACTTTTTCTGACCCCCAAAGCGTCTCTTCAATCTCTTAACTGTAAAACTTCCCCACATGAATGCAACTGCAGCTCCTATCACATTACCCAGTACAATACCACACCATGCTCCAATAATTCCAAGTCTTAAGAATATCCCGAAGAAATAGCTAAGAAATACCTGCATAATAATTGTTCTAAATATGGAGGTAGCTAAGGACTTTTCGCCCTGGCCAATACCCTGAAACATCGCTGAGGTCAACATTCCGAATGGCACACTGGGAAGAAACCATACAAGCCAGCGAAATGCTTTTATCAAATCTACAGATATATGCGCTGCACCCTTTGAATAAGTAAATAGATAAGAGAGCTGTGGTGCCAGGATAATGATCAGAGTAACAATTCCGAGTTCTATAATAAATCCGAGTTTTATACCAAAGAGATATGCAACCTTTAGCTTATCAATATTTCTAGCACCATAAGCAGCTCCAGTAACTGCAGTAACACCCATAGCAATTCCTATTAAAGGCATTGTACCGAGCGTTATGATCCGCCAGGCACTCGTGAATATTGCAATTCCATCTGTGCCTGCGACTTTGACGATTATAATGTTCAATAGAAACATTGCCAGAGACATTGAAAATTGGGCAAAAGAAGATGGGATCCCTACTCTAAGGATTTCTTTTGCCATCTTTTTATTAAATTTAAAGGTTTTAAACCTAATATTGACATACGTGTTTTTCTTTATAAAAATCCAGAAGATCATTAATACTGAAGTAACAGATATTGAGGTGAGAGTCGCCCATGCAGCACCAACAATACCCATTTTTAATTTATAAATGAAGAGCGGGTCTAATATGATATTCAGGCCTGCTCCCAAGAGCATAGCATACATTGCCCTTTTGGTATCACCTTCACCTCGAAGAACACCCATGGCAATGTTTGTAAAAACCAATATGACTGAACCACAAACAAGAACACGAGCATACCTTACAACTAACTGAACAACGTTTTCTTTAGCCCCAATCGAAATAAATATACCTCTGAGAAACGGAAGCATAATACATGTAAATAATATACCGGCAATGATACCAATCACAATAGTGTGTATTGCAGCGGAATCAGCCATATTTTTATCCCTGGCTCCAATTTTTCTTGATATTGTCGAACTGCCGCCAACCCCTATTCCAGCAGCCAAAGATATTATAACCATAAATAATGGGAAGAATAAGCCAATCGCAGCTAAAGCATCTGATCCTAATCCTGCGACCCAGATCCCATCAGTAATATTGTAAAGAGACTGAACAAGCATTCCAATGATCATTGGACCAGAGAGCTTGAGTACAGCTCTTTTCGGATCACCGAGTAAGGTTTTAACACCTCTGTTTAATTCTTCAGCCATTCAATCCTATTATCCATAGAATTGAATAAAATTTCAACATTAATTTTTTTTATTGTCTTTTAACTCAAAACTGTTTACTGGACTAATGGTTTATTAGTTGATTAGTTAAATAGTTGAATTGTTCTTTTTTTACTCTTCACTTCCACATACACTTGCACTTACACATAAAATTGATTATTATAGGATTTATTATACAAGGAGGCAATATAATATGAGAAAATTTATTTTTATTTTTATATTATTTATTGGTTTTAATTTCCTTTTTCCACAAAAATTCAAAGATCTGGCAAAAACCCCTCCTATGGGATGGAATAGCTGGAATAAATTCGGATGCAATATTAATGAAAATCTTATTAAAGAAATAGCAGATGCAATGGTTAAAAATGGAATGAAAGATGCTGGTTATGAATATATAGTTATAGATGATTGCTGGCAGATTGCAAGAGATAAACAGGGAAATATAATTGCTGACCCAGAAAGATTCCCTTCAGGTATAAAAGCCTTAGCTGATTATGTACATTCAAAAGGATTAAAATTTGGTTTATACTCTGATGCTGGAACATATACCTGCCAGAAAAGGCCAGGCAGCAGAGGTTATGAATATCAGGATGCAAGAACTTATGCTTCATGGGGAGTTGATTATCTTAAATATGATTGGTGCTCTCATGGAAAACAAAATTCAGAAGCATCATACAAATTGATGAGGGATGCGCTTTATGCTGCAGGAAGACCCATTATTTTTAGTATTTGTGAATGGGGAACAACAAAACCATGGCTCTGGGCAAGAGATATAGGCAATCTATGGAGAACAACAGAAGATATACAGGATTGCTGGGATTGTATCAATGATTGGGGTGGAATTGGATGGACATTGATACTTGATAAGCAATCAGGGCTTGAACAATATGCAGGGCCCGGTCATTGGAATGATCCTGATATGCTGGAAGTTGGCAATGGAGGAATGAGTGATAAAGAGTATAGAGCACACTTCAGTATGTGGTGTATGCTTTCTGCACCATTAATGGCAGGGAATGATATAAGAAATATGTCAGAATCTATAAAAAAGATATTAACAAATAAAGAGGTAATTGCTCTGGATCAAGATCCTCTGGGAAAGCAAGCATATAAGTATGGCGATTTTGGGGATTATGAAATATGGGTGAAATTTTTAAAAGATGATGAACTTGCAATTGCTTTTTTAAATAGAGGTAATAGACCTATAAATATAATTGTCAACTGGAAAAACATTTTAAGGAAAACCGGTTTAAAAAAAAATAGCTATAAATTAAAAGATCTATGGAAACATAAAATAATTGGAAATACAAAATCAATTTTTAAAACAAAAATCCCTTCACATGATATTCTTTTATTAAGACTCAAGTAAATCCTTTTTAACTTTTAATCTTTTATCTTAAAATATTGAAAAGTGTCCCTTTTTTGTTACAAAAAATTAAGAAGTGTCCTAAAAATAGGACATTTTTTGTCCTGATTTATTGGCATTAAAATTGCATGCATTTTAAAAGGAGGACTATAAAAATGAAAGAAAAAGGTTTCCCATTTACATTAATTATTATTGCTTTCTCTTTATTTTCTGTTTGTCATTTATCAAATCAATCAACTAATGAAGGAAACGGGGAGATAAAATCAAAAAGGAAATCTCTTTTATTCTCCTTATAGTATTTCTGTAGCTCTTGCAATGACTTATGCAGGTTCAAAAAATAATACATCAATCCAGATGGCTGATGCCCTATCTTTTTTGCTATCACAAGAACGTTTACACCCCGCTTTCAATTTCCTTGATCTTGAACTAAAAAGCAGAAATAAAGATGGTTCAGGAAAAGATGGAAAAGGATTTAAATTAAATATTGTAAATGCTACTTGGGCACAGGAAGATTTTAACTTTGAAGAGCCCTTTCTTGACATTTTAGCTGTAAATTATGATGCAGGACTTAGAATTGTTGATTTTATTAATAATGCAGAAGATTCAAGGAATACAATAAATGAATGGGTTTCAGATCAAACAGAAGATAGGATAAAGGAGTTATTACCACCTGGTTCAATTGATACTTTAACGCGAATGGTTCTAACAAATGCTATTTATTTCAATGCTGCATGGGGAATTCCTTTTGATGAGGAAGCAACTAAAAATGGGAATTTCATTCTAAAAGATGGTAATTCTGTTAGTGTTCCTATGATGTTTTTAAGTCAATCTTCCGGAGAAAAGGGAGAATGTATCTCTGTAGCATATGGTAATAATTATAAAGCAGTAGAATTACCATATGAAAATGGAGAATTGTCTATGCTCATTATTTTACCTGACTCAGGCAAATTTGATGAATTTGAGAGAGATTTTTCTTCAAATATTTTAAAAGGAATTGTTAGCTCTTTGCATGAAACAACAATTAATATAAGAATGCCTAAATTTGAATATTCATCTGAATCTTCTTTAAGTCATATATTAAAATCAATGGGTATGACTGATGCTTTTGACGAAATGAATGCAGATTTTACTGGAATATATAATGGGCCTGAAGGAAAATTATTTATCAAAGAGGTTTATCATAAGGCATTTATCTCAGTTGATGAAAAAGGAACAGAAGCTGCAGCTGCAACAGGAGTGGTAATTAGTTTCACTTGTATTCCCGAACAAATAGAGATTAACCGTCCTTTTATCTATTTAATAAGAGATATTGAAACAGGCACAATTCTTTTTATGGGTAGAGTACTAAACCCTAGCCTTTAAAAATTGAAGACCCTGACCCCGCTTCTCTTTCAACTAAAATCTCAAGTTTTAAAAAGTTTACAAGATTACAGCGTCCCCCTTCTTTTCTTCTTTTAGTTAGTTGACAATTATATGAAATTATCATATTATATATGCGGAGGTATTAAATGGTAAGAAAAACAATTGCAATAGATGAAGATATAATAAGTGATCTTAATATTCTGGCTAAAAAAGAACAGCGTGATTTTTCCAGTGCCCTAAGGTATACCCTGAGAATCGGGCTCCTGGCTGTTGAAAATCCTGAATTAACAGTTCAGGAAATCAAAGATATTATTGAAGCCAGAGTAGATTATGAAATGGGTAATGTTCAAGAGCTGGATATGAATAATATATAGATGCAATTAAAAGAAACATCAAAGTTCCAGAAATTAAGAAAAAAACTGAAGGAATTACCAGAAAAGGAGGCTCTAAAAGAGGCAATTTTCGGCATTTTATCGAATCCTGAAGCAGGAAAAAGATTAAAGGGAGAGTTTAAATATCTCAGATCTTTACGCTATTCAGTCAAAGGACAACAGAGAAGGCTTATTTATAAAATTGCCGGAGATGATTTAATCCTGTTTTCTTTTGGTCCAAGGGAAGGAATCTACAAGAAATAAAACAATTCAACAATCTCAAACCCTACATCCACATACACTTGCATATATTTTTACAGATTACTGTTCACTGTTCACAGTTTTTATTTCAAGGGTATTTTTTTTCTGAAGAGAAAGCTCATACCTATTCCAATTTCAAATATATTGAATATTATTAAAAGTATGGGTCCAAAAACCGGTAAGAATTTGAGCATTAAATAAAAAGAAATACCAACAAAAATAAAGAGTGCTGAAGTGACATTATTTATATTTACAGTTTTTAAAATCTTTATTCCTATAAAATATAACAAAACAGTTCTTCCAAACATTATCAATGCAAAATAAAATAGTAAAAGGATAAAAAGAAGAGGGATGCCAATGATCACAAAACTCAATATTATGAATACTAAAAATAATAATATAAATGCAAGTATTGATAAAATCCCTGTTATTCCTATTCTTAACATATTTTTTTCAAATATCTCTTCAGCATGATTTATCTTTTTAGGGATTATTGCAAAGATAATAAGAGCCAGAATAAGCCATAAGATAATTTTAGCTGCTTTAAAGAAAGTCATTGACTGAGAATCTGAAATTATTGGAAGGAGAGTTGTCTCAATCTTTTTCAAATTAAATTTAAAGTAAGAATATTCACCCTGAAGCCTCATTTCAGGATCCTTTTCTAATTTTCCTCCAATCACAAAAAGATCACCTTTTATAAAAGCACTTTTATATATTTTTACATCAGATGAAATACATATTAGATCCTCTTCAACATGACCGAAAAGCCTCAATTTCCCTCCGATAATAATTATAGACTTATTGACTTTCCCTTTTATATCAATATTTCCGCCTATAGAAATAATATTATCATCAAAGACTTCATTCTCTTGAAGAATCAAGTCTTTTTTTACTTTAAAATCAGAACCATATATAATACTTATTGAGATCATAAAAATAGAAATTAGAAATATAAAACTCCTTTTCATCAGTTGTGCCCCTTTAATTTTTTATAAACTATACTTGACACAAAATAGAAAACACTTATGAATATAGATAATATTATTAAACCAAATAATTGAGTTCCAATATTTACATTAAATATTATCATAAACAATTTATTCAAGACCTTAAAAATCGCATAAACTGATGAAAAAATATTTGAAATAAATGTGATTATTGAAGTTATCCAATTGAAAGCGGAATTTGATGTTAATTTAAATGCCTGAATAATACTATTATTGTTAAAATCAAAATAAATATATATCCATGAAACAAGTAATATAAAACTCAGGAAAATAAGAGCGAATATTGAAGAATATGTAGGTATCTTAGAGAACAATCTATTCATAACAAATTTTTCAATTTTAGCAGGAGGTTCTTTATAAACAGGATTAATTAACAATTTTTCCATTTTTTTATACTGCTCATACTTTGCCCTGCATTCTTCACATACTATTAAGTGATCTCTTGTAATTGATCTCTCAACTCTATTGAGACTCTTGTCTATATATTCCTGAATTGTTTTATTTTTTAAGCATTCCATCTTTTTCAATCTCCTTTCTTAATAGATCTTTTGCTTTAAAAATTCTATTTTTTACAGTTCCAATTGGCAAACTGGTAACTTCTGATATTTCATCATACTTTAGCTCTTGAATATATCTTAATAAAATCAATTCTTTATATTTTACGGGTAATAAACTTACTGTTTTCCACAAATATGATTTTACCTCTTCCCTTTCAAGAACATCAGCCCCATCTTCTTTTGTTGCGCTTTCACGCATATATGAATCCTTTTTATATGTACTATCATCATCAAGAGAGTTCACATATGTTTGATTTTTTCTTATATAATCTATCACAAGATTGTAACATATCCTGTATGCCCATGTTGAAAATTTATATTCAAAATTATATTTATAAAGCTTTGTAAATATCTTTATGAAAAAATCCTGTGTTAATTCAATTGCAACTTCTTCGTTTCTAACCATTCTCAGAACAAAGTTAAAAATCCTTTTGTTATACTTTCTCATAATTTCCTCAAATGATGACTCTTTACCACTTAGTATTTTCTTTATTAATATCTTATCATCATCCAGAATTATCTTACGATTTTTTGATGAAAAAGTTTTCATTGCATATTTATTATATCAACATCCTCACTAAATTTTAATAAAAAATCTTCTTTATTTACTTTGACTCTCTTTCTATAGTCTTTAAATATATATATATATATTACTCCTGTCTGGTCCTTTTGTATTACTTTTTCAGGTAACCAATTTTTCCCAACTGAAATTTCAAAATCAATATCCTCTGATGCCTTCTTTATATAGATTTTTCTTTTCCTCTCATTACATTTTATCCAACCTGAAATTTCATCGGAAAACAAAATCTGCCATATCCATTTCTTATTCTTTTCATTTATTTTACTGATAATTACCTGACTGTTTTCCTCATCATAAAACTGGTATTTACCCCCTTCTATTATACAAACCTTATAATCCGGGTCACTATAAGTCCACCTTATTGTAGAAATATCTTTGAATAGAATTTCACCCTTCTCTTCAATTTCAAGTTCATTGTCAATGTAAACCTGTTGAATGAAATTAACCTTAAATGGCTTTGAATAATTTATTGATCTTCTTACATTAAGTAAAACAGAGTTGTTCTGAGGAAAAGCTAAACTAAAAAAGTTTAAAAAAAAAACAATAATAAAAAATTAGTTTTCAGCAATTATCACACCCAATGCAACTGAATTTAATTTATCAACATCACTTTCATTTCTTGATGGTATCAATATTGGGACTTTAGCGCCCATAATAACATGACCAACGGGTATTTTCAGGTAATATGTAAAAGACTTTCCAAAAATATTACCAGCTTCAATATTTGGAACAACCATAATTTGAACATGTCCTGCAACTGGATTTGTTATACCTTTATGCTTTGCAGCTTCTGGAGATACTGCTATATCAAGAGCAATAGGTCCATACACATCACATCCCTCAATTTCTCCCCTTTTATTCATTTCATATAATTCTCTTGCATCAATAGTTGCAGGCATTTTCTCGTTGACTGTCTCTTTAGCTGTTAAAATACCAACTTTTGGCCTTTTATATCCCAGTTTATGAAAAGCTTTTACTGCATTTTCAATCATTTGTTTCTTCTGCTCAAGATCAGGCAATATATTTACACCCCCATCAGTCATACCAAGAAACCCATCGTAATTATCCCCCGGATTCTCAACAAAAAGAATATCTGAAAAGAGGTTCCCTGTTCTTAATCCCTTTTCCTTATCCAGAGTAGGTTTTAATAATTTAGATGTTGAAAGAAAACCCTTTAATATGACCTGAACCCTTTTTTCTCTTGCAAGTTCAACGATTTTGTAAGCAGAATCTTCCTCAGAAAAAGAATTTATTATTTCAAACTCCTTTTCATTTCCTCTATTTGATCTTATAAGTTTAATGATCTTATCTCTATTTCCACATAAAATAAAATCAGCAATGTTCTCTTTCTTAGATTTAATTATGGTATTTATTGAGCTTAAATCCTCAGGTGCAGGAACACCCACAACAATTCCCTTTTTCTCTTTTGCTTTCTTTAATAGCTCTTCAAAGTTCTTGATCATATTGGCTCTTTCTCTTTAATTTCCTTTTTACATCCCCTGAGACATCATTTTCATGAAATCTGCATTCGTTTTTGTTTTTGATAGCTTTTCTATTAGCAATTCCATTGCTTCTACTTCAGACATTTGAGACAAAACCTTTCTCAATATCCAGATCTTATTTAAGTCCTCTTTAACAATGAGCAATTCCTCTTTTCTTGTTCCAGAACGATGAATGTCAATTGCAGGAAATACACGTTTATCAACAAGTTTTCTATCAAGGTTGATCTCCATATTGCCTGTTCCCTTAAACTCTTCAAAAATTACATCATCCATTCTACTTCCAGTTTCAACCAGAGCTGTTGCAAGTATTGTTAAACTTCCACCCTCTTCAATTTTCCTTGCAGCTCCAAAGAACTTCTTTGGTTTATTCAATGCATTCGCATCAATTCCTCCGGAAAGTACTTTTCCAGAAGAAGGTATTATTGCATTATGTGCTCTAGCAAGACGTGTTATAGAATCAAGTAGAATAACAACATCCTTACCCATTTCAACCAATCTTTTTGCCTTTTCCAGAACAATATCAGCAACCTTTGTATGTCTTATAGGAACTTCATCAAAAGTAGAGGATATTACCTCTCCATTAACATTTCTACTCATATCAGTGACTTCTTCGGGTCTTTCATCTATTAATAAAACTATTAAAGTTATTTCAGGATGATTAACTGCAACAGATTTTGCTATAGCCTGAAGGATCATTGTTTTCCCCGTTCTTGGTGCAGCTACAATTAAGCCTCTTTGACCTTTTCCTATTGGAGTTAATAAATCCATAACTCTACCAGAAATATTCTCAGAATTAGTTTCTAAATTTATCTTCTCTTCAGGATAAAGTGGGGTTAATTTTTCAAATTTCTTGTTTTTCCTAATTTTCAAAACATATTCAGGACCTTCTGAATTAACAGCTTCTACAGTTAATAAAGCAAAATACTTTTCTCCACCCTTAGGAGGTCTTACAGAACCTGATATAGTATCACCCGTTCTTAGATCAAATTTATTTACCTGAGATGGAGAAACGTATATGTCCTCTGAACTCGACAGATAAGAGTATTCCTCAAACCTTAAAAAACCATAACCATCATTGTGAATTTCAATTACTCCCTCAGCAAATAAGTTACCATTAGCACTAGCCTGTGCATTTAATATGCTGAAGTAAAGTGAAGTTTTATCACTTATATCAAAATCTTTAATATCATACTCTTTAACAGCTTTTTTCAACTCATTAACCTTCATTTCTTGTAAATCTCTTAATGAATACATTGTTTTCTACTCCTTTAATGCTTTATTTATATGCTTAATCAATTTTTCTTTACCAACATTAGATTTTATCGAAAAAGGAATTACATTTAAATCAAACCTTTCTTGAAGATTTTTTGTTTGATTTTCTAAAAAAGAATATGTGACTTTATCACATTTTGTTAAGGTTGTCAAGACCTTAAAATTTTTTTCTACAATTTTCAATAATATTTCAAGATCAGGATTCATAAATCCCCTTCTTGAATCAATTAATATTACTATTAATTTAATATTCTCAGTTTTCTCAAAAAAATCAGCAACCAATGCTTTCACTCTTTCTCTCTCTTTTTTTGAAATCTTTGCAAATCCATATCCTGGCAAATCTATAAAGTAAAATTCTTCATTTATTAAATAATAATTTATGCTTACTGTTTTACCAGGCTTTGAGCTTATCCTTGCCAATTTTTTTCTATTTAAAAGTTTATTTATCAATGAAGATTTACCTACATTAGATCTTCCAATAAATACGATTTTTGGTAGTCTATCATTGATTATTTCTTTACAAATAAAAGATGTTTTAGCTAATTCAACATTTTTAATTTTCATAACATTAATTTTAGTTATTTTAAATTACAGTTCTATTGTATTTTTGAATTTAGAAAGGGCTTTATAACTCTACTATTTATATTTTTCATTTTTAAGGGTTTTTCCAAAACAACATCCAATAATTCATTCATATTATCAACAAAAAATAATCTCATACTTTCTCTAATATCCTCAGGAATATCCTCTTCGTAATCTTTTTTATTTTCAAGAGGAATTAATACATTCTTAATTCCATACCTATGAGCAGCTATGATCTTTTCTTTTATACCTCCAACAGGAAGTATCTTCCCTCTTAAAGTAATTTCTCCTGTCATTGCATAATCCGATTTAACAGGTATTCCTGTTAAAAGCGAAATTATTGAAACTGCAAGAGTAACCCCAGCTGAAGGTCCTTCTTTTGGTACAGCACCTTCGGGGATATTTAGATGTATGTTATATTTCTCAATTTCATCTGTATCAAAATCTAAATCAAAGAGTTTTAACTTTGCATAACTAAATGCAGTTGAGGAAGACTCTTTCATTATTTCACCCAGTCTTCCAGTTAATATGAGTTCTCCCTTACCTTTTAAAAATCCTGCTTCAATTATAAGAATATCTCCACCAACTGCAGTCCATGCCAGGCCAGTTGAAACTCCAACCTCATTTTTATTTGATATTTTGAGCATATTAAATTTTGCTATTCCCAGATATTTTCTTAATAGAGTTTCTTTAAGCTCAAATCTCTTTTTTTCTTTTTCAGATATTCCATTTTCTACAAGACCACGGACAATTTTTCTCATTATGATTGCAATTTGTCTTTCTAAATTTCTAACACCTGATTCTCTGGTATACTCATTAATTATTTTCAAAATCAAATCATCTTCAATAATAATATCATCTGGATTTAGCCCATTTTTCTTTGCTTGCTTTTTTATTAAAAACCCCTTTGCTATTTGAAGTTTCTCTCTTTCAGTGTAACCTGACATTTCTATTATTTCCATTCTATCTTTCAATGCTGGAGGAATAGGATCAATAGTATTAGCAGTTGTTATAAAAAATACCTGAGATAGATCTATTTCAAGATCAATATAATGATCAACAAATTCAAAATTTTCCTCAGGATCAAGCACTTCAATTAATGCTGATGCAGGATCCCCCCTGAAATCTGAACTCAATTTATCTATTTCATCTAATAGAAATACAGGGTTCATATATTTAGCTTTTTTTAACCCCTTTATGATCTGACCTGGATAAGAGCCAATATAAGTCCTTCTGTGACCCCTTATCTCTGCCTCATCCTTTACACCTCCAAGAGAAGTTCTTACAAAAGCTTTATTAAGTGCCCTTGCAATTGATTTTGACAGAGAGCTTTTCCCAACTCCAGGAGGGCCAACAAAACAGAGAATTTCACCTCCTGAATCTTTTACAAGTTGTCTTACTGCAAGATAATCAAGAATTCTATCTTTAACCTTATTAAGTCCATAATGATCTTCATCCAGTATTAATGAAGCCTTTTTTATATCTTTATTCTCTTTCTTAACCTTATCCCATGGAATTGCAAGTAACCAATCAAGGTAATATCTTGAAACAGTGCTTTCAGCAGAATATGGAGCCATCATTGATAATCTTTCAAGTTCCTCATTTGCCCTTATTTTTACACGTTCAGGGAGTTTTTCAGACTCTATTTTTTTTCTATAATTTCCAATATCATTATCCTGAATCTCATCTTTTGTTTTTCTTGGATCAGTTCTACCCATTGATCTTAATTTAAATATTTCTTTTTTTAATATATTATAAACTCTTAATCCACGTTTATATATATCTAACTCTTCCAATAATGATTGTTTTATTCTTATAGGGATATTTAGAATAGAAATAATAATATCTGTAATTTCAGAAACTTGATTAGTTTCCATTTTAGCTATAATATTACGAAGTTTTATTCTTTTTAAGCTTATATATTCTTCAAAAATTATCATTAAATCTTTAGATAATGCAAATAGATCCTTCCCAGTTTCAACCTTCTCTTCAAGCACTGAAACTTCAGCAAGAAAATACTCATCTTCTTTAACAAATCTAATTATTTTACCTCTTTTTAAACCTTGTATTATTACTCTAAAACTTCCATTATTTTGTTCAGAAGACTTCTCAATCTTTGCAATAACACCTACACTACATATTTCACTTGAATTAGGAATTTCACTTAATTGATTTTTTTGAACTGATAAAAATATTAATTTATTATATTTTTTAACTGAATCTTTAAAAGCATTTATTGATTTTCCTCTTCCAACAAGTATTGGAATGATTGTACAGGGAAATGTTACCAGTTCCCTCAAAGGTATTAAAGGAAGAGTTAACTTTTTATCTTTTACGCTATCCATTTTTTATTTTTCAAAAAATTAAAATCAACTGTTATTTTATCAATCTTTTCCTTTTTTGATGGTGTTTCATACATTAGATCAAGCATAATTTCTTCAAAAATAGCTCTCAACCCCCTTGCTCCAACCCCCCTACTTAATGCTTCTTCAGTTATTTTTATTAACACATCTTCTGAAAACTCAATTCTTACTCCATCTAATTCAAATAAAGTTTTAAATTGTTTTGTTATTGCATTTTTTGGTTCAGTTAATATTCTATACAAGTGGTCTTTATCTAATTCATTTAAAACAGCAACTATTGGAAATCTACCCACAAGCTCTGGAATTAATCCATATTTAATCAAATCTTCTGTTTGAGCATATTTGAAAATATTAGTGTTATTTATTTGGTCTGATCTATTTTGAGAATTAAAACCAATCACATTTTCTTTCATTCTCTTTTTTATTAATTTATCAAGCCCAACAAAGGTTCCCCCTGAAACAAAAAGAATATTTTTTGTGTCAATTTTTAGAAATTCCTGATGTGGATGTTTACGTCCTCCCAAAGGAGGTACATTTGCAACAGTGCCTTCAACTATCTTTAATAAAGCTTGTTGGACTCCCTCTCCTGACACATCTCTTGTAATTGATTGGTTTTCGCTTCTTCTTGATATTTTATCAATTTCGTCTATATAAATAATTCCACGTTCAGTTAATTCTTTATTCTCTCCTGACGCCTGATATAATTTTAACAAAATATTCTCTACATCCTCTCCCACGTATCCTGCTTCAGTTAGAGTGGTTGCATCAGCAATAGCAAAAGGTACATCCAATATTTTTGCTAATGTTTCAGCAAGCAATGTTTTACCAGTACCTGTAGGACCAATTAGTAAAACATTACTTTTTTTTATCTCAATATTTGATACAGCTCTGAAATTATCAACCCTCTTATAATGATTATAAACTGCAACAGAAAGCTTTTTCTTTACTAAATCTTGTGAAATTACATATTGATCGAGCCTTTTTTTAATTTGTTCTGGAATTAAAGTTTTGTGTGATTTTTTCTTTTTTAAACTGGAATATTCAATAGAATTATAAACAAGGTTATATGCAGTTTCAATACATTCATTACAAATAAAAACATTTGGTCCTGCTATCAGTTTAAAAACCTTTGATTGTGAAATTCCACAAAAACTGCATTTTGTTTCTTTATTCAATTTTACTCCATTTTTCTTACTCTTTAATCTTTGTTAATCCTTTCTGTTCTATTCTTGAACTTATCACATCATCTATTATACCATAATTTTTAGCTTCAATAGCATTCATAATATTATCCCTTTCAATATCAGCTTCTACCTCTCTCTTTTTTTTGCCAGTATGAAAGGCTAAAATATCTATTGTATTCTGTTTAATCTTTTTTATTTCTTCAGCATGTATTAATATATCTGTTACCTGGCCTTCATAACCTCCTAAAGGTTGGTGTATCATAATTTTTGAATTAGGAAGTGAAAATCTCTTGTTTTTTGCACCTGCAGCAAGAAGAATTGCTGCCATTGAAGCAGCCTGGCCAATACAAATGGTTACAATGTCATTCTTTACAAACTGCATTGTATCATAAATAGCCATCCCAGAACTTATTATTCCTCCAGGTGAGTTTATGTATAGAGAAATATCCCTTTCAGGATCCTCTGCCTCAAGAAATAACAACTGAGCAATTACAACATTTGCTGTATTATCATCAATAACAGAACCAATGAATATAATCCCATCTTTTAACAATCTCGAATAGATGTCATAAGACCTTTCAATATTTCCACTTTGTTCTACAACAATTGGTATTAAAGCCATTTTAAACCTCTTTTATCTTTACTTTTTCTTTTAAAAAATTCATTACTTTAATATTTAATAAGGATTCTTTTAATTCATTAACTTTATTAGATCCAATATAGTACTTACGAACCTCTGTTAAAGGTAACTTATTCTGTTCAGCAATTTGTTTATACTCTTTTTCAACCTCATCATTATTAACCTCAAATTTAAATTTCTTCATTATAGAATTAAAGATCAATAAAAACTTAACAGATTCTTCTGCATTATTTTTTATTAAATTTATATACTCTTTTCTCTTTTTTGTATCTCCAATTTGTGATGCTTGATCAATAGTTGGTTTCATTCTCATTAACTCATGTTCAATCAAAGTTTTGGGAATTGGAAAATCAATAATCTCATATAGTCTCTTTATAATTTTATCTCTTATTTTTTCTTCTCTCTGATTTTTTGTGTATCTTTCATATTCTTCTTTTAATTGTTTCTTAAAAACTTCTTCATCTTTCACACCAATTGAGCTTAAAAATTCCTTATCTAATAAAGGTTTCTTAAACTCATATATATTTTCAACTTCCACATAATGTTCTATATCTCTTTCAGCCCAGATCTTTTTTACATAATTTTTTGGATACTTTCTTTTAAATACAACTTTATCCCCTAGATTTTTACCAATAATTTCATCATATAAATCCATAATTTCAAATTTTTCTTCTTTATTAACATTAAAATGTTCAGTTTTTCTTGGGGTCATCTTCTTTGTTTGAATAATTTTTGACTGATACTTCAATAAAGCAATATCATTGTCTCTTATTGCTCTATCTTTTAAAGGAACTTGTTTCTTATTTGCTTCAAGTACTGCATTTATCTGTTTATCTTCATCATAATCATCTATTTTCAACTCTTTTTTTGGTATTTCAATTTCTATTTTTTCAAAATCAGGTAATTTTATTTCAGGAAGAAGTTCAACCAATACATCAGCTTTTAGGTCTTCTCCTTCTTTGTAATCTATCTTATTAACTATTGGCTGAGATGCAATCTGCATTTTTTCGCCTTGAATTTTTTTTAAAACATTATTTTCTATTAATTTATCAAGAGCTTCATTAGTAATAGCTTCTTTATAATGGCTTTTTATTACATCAACAGGTACATTCCCTTTTCTGAAACCTGGTAATTTCACATCTGAAGAATATTTATTAACAACCTCATCAATAGCATTTATGACTTCTTTATTTGGAATTTTAACACTAAATTTAACAAAAAGATCCTGTTTTTTTTCTGTTACTGATTTTATTTTAGTATCTGTTTTTTTCTTATCTAAAATATTTGATTTCTCCACACCATCTTTTTCCATTCAATTACTCCTGATTTAAAATAAATCTATCATTATCAAAAAACTCTATGTTTGTCAACTTTTAAGCTTCTTATATCTTTTTCTATCTGTTTAGCTAGACTCTTTTCTGAATCGAATTTTACTTCATTTCTAATTTTCTTTTCGAAAAAGATTCTCACTTTTTTATTATATATAATTTTATCAAACCCAAAAACATGAGATTCAACCCTTTTTTCCTGTCCATAAAATGTTGGACGAAACCCGATATTTGTTATTGAATCAAAAATTCTATTATCAATTTTTACCTTGGTTTTAAAAACACCCTCAGGTAGTATTTGGTTGTCTGGTTTTATGTTTATAGTTGGAAAACCCAATTCCCTTCCAATTTTTTTACCTTTTATTACAATACCATCTATATAGTATTCTGTTCCCAGCATTTTGTTAGCATCTTTGACTTCCCCTTTAAAAAGTCTTTCTCTAATAAGTGAGCTTGATATCCTTGTTCCATAAAGAATTTCAGGTTCAACTATCTTAATATTAAATCCAAATTTTAAAGATAATTTTTTTAAAGAGTCTGGATTTCCCTCCCTATCTTTTCCAAACCTAAAATTTTCACCTATAACCATATATTCCATATTAAATCTCTTAATTAAATATTCATCAACAAAAACTTCATCAGATAATTGGAATATTTCCTTGAAATTCAAAAATAAAACCCTATCAACTTTTAAACTTTTCAACATTTTCTCTTTTTGCTTATCAGTATTAATCAGATTTAATTCTTTATTAAAAAAAATTTTTGGATTAGGAACAAAAGTCAAAACTGTAGAGCAAAGCCCCTTTTCTTCAGAAATAGAATTTAATATTTCAATAATCTTTTTATGGCCTAAATGAAATCCATCAAAATTTCCAATAGCAATAACTGATCTACTTTGTAAATTATCGCTCATTTTTTTTATCTACAATTGATGTATACTTATAAACCAGGTCTGATCTAAAAATCATGTTTTTTTGTTGTAAAGGCTTTAAAGGTTTAAAAAAAGTAGAAAAAAGAATTAAAAGTAATAAAAGTAATAGTAAATTGCTTAATGTAACAATTTTATTTCTTGAAATTAATTTAAACTCATTATAAATCATTTCTTCATCTAACTTTTTTGAACTGATTTTTTCTTTGGCTTTGATGAGTGACTTATTAATTAAATTAAAAAGGCTTTTATACAATTTGTAAGTTGTAAGTATACCAAGCTCAAATAAATCACTCACACTATTTTCTCCATTAATATATTTTAATAGATCTGCTTCTGCTTTGTTTATATAGATTTTATCACTTTCAGTTTGTTCATCTTCATATTCTAAAACAATTTCAATAGTTTTATCATCCACTGGAACAGGTTCAAAAACCATATTTTCATTAGGAATTAATTCGTGAATCATAGGCCATTCATCAAGCATCTGAACACCCTGCATAATTATACTGTGTGTTGAAAGAGGAGGGTTAACAGTTTTTATAGAAGTATCAATATTTGGTATTGCTTTAAAACTATACTCTCCCCGTTTCCATTTAAACAGGGATAATACAATCTCTGTGGCTTGAGTTCTTAAAGCTTCTTTAACAGAATCATTACTTATTAGCCCCATACCCAATAAAATCTCTCCAATTTTTTGATTTGTTCTTTTTTGAATTGATAAAGCTCTATAAAGTATATCTTTGCTTATCAAATTTTGCTTTTCAAGAACAGTTCCAACTCTCATTTCTAATTTTTTTGGAAATGCATCTACCCCAACAATTGAACCCTTATCAAATACTAATGTAATAAATCCATCAGAGCTTGTAAATGTGAGTATCCCATTCTTTTTTTGTAAAGAAATTATTTGTAAAATATCAGGCACTTTAAAATCTCTTAATGTCCCTTTAAATGCCACCTTAATCCCCCTTTAAAGAATATAAATTTATAGATAAATAGAAGATTAATGCAATAAACCCTATAAAATGCACAAATATGGGTGAGGTTAAATATACCTTTTCAAAGATAATCCTGTTGAAAATATAAAATCCGAGTAAAAAATAGAAACATACACCAAATATAATAAAAACTTTACTCCTTTCCTTAAAATTCAGATTCAAGCCAGGTATAATAATTGATAAAAGTAAATTGAATAAATATTTTCTCCTATATTTTTTATTTAATTCTCTTTCTTTTATAATTTTTGCTTCTAAAAATACAATATCTTTTATTAAAAATAATTGATGACACTCATCACACATCTTAGAGAATTTATGTTCCAGATCGTTTTTTATAATTTTTGAACACTTAATACAATTAATGCTTTGTCCCAAAGATATAAATATTTTCTTCGTAAATAATATGTAAATAATAAATATGATTATATAATATATAAATGGTGATTTTAAAAATTCAATAAATAGATTTTTTATAAAACTAATTAGTTCAAACTTTTTTCTTGATCCATTAAATAATCTTTTCCAAAGAACTTTTTGGCTTATTTTAATATCTTTTAGATATAATTCTTCCATCTTCAATTCATTTATTTTGGGATATAGTCTTGCAAAAGAATTAAAGGTTTTAATCCTATTTGATTCATTATTTCTTAGAAGTGCTAATGTAAAATTATTAATAATAAATTTATCATCACCCCAAACAACAAGAGATTTCCTATAGGATTCAACACTGTCAGATATTCTTCCTAATTTGAAATAAAGATTTCCCAACAGATTATATTTAAATTTACTTTTATAACTCTTTTCCATTGAATTCAAGATACTCAGAGCGGTTTTGTATTGACCATCTTTATAATAAGATAGAGCTTGAATAACTTTTAATTCATCATCGAATTTGTCATATAGTTTTTTTTCGAATAAACTACCTTTATATACATTTCTTATAATATCAAAACTTTTTTGCTTAAAATTATTCTCAAGTACATTATTAAAGCTAAATAAAAAAGTTAAAATCAAAATCAAAATCAAAATAAATAAAGTGGTTTTTCTTTCATATACATCCAGATAAACCCATAAAAATCCAATAATTAAAAATGGATAAACCATCCAACCTGAAAAAATAAAAATAGGCCAGAATAATATGATAAGAACAAAAAAAACTCTTTTTATTGAAAGCATCCCTTTTTTATTGATAAACAGGTCATTTCCAGCCAGCTGAAAATATCTAGTAAATAAAATAAATGAAAAAATAAAAAAAACAAAAATACTTGAAAAGAACAATACATTGAAGAAAGTATTAAGAATTAAAAAAGACGAATCAAAATCTTTCAAAATCATCAATAATTGTTTAAAACCATATTCTAAATTAAAAACTACATTACCCTTCTTGTTATTTATTTTTCCCAATTTATTATAAACATACCAAAATCCAGGTGAAATCTCTAAAACCTTTTTATAAAAATTTTTTGATAGTTCATGTTTGCCTTCTGAAAAATAGTAATCACCAAAATTTATTAATTTAGAAGTAACTTTTTCAGTCTCTTTTTTATTCATTCCATCCAAATTAATTAATTGCAGGTTTTCTAAGACCTTATCATACTTTTTTATAGAATTGTATAAGTGAATTTTCTTTAAGTTTCCCCATGTGTTATTTTGAGAAAATACTAATGAAACAAAACAAAACACCATTAAAAAAAATAAAAGCCTTTTTTTCATTTAATATCCTATTTTACTCTTTTTTTTATAAACTTTCTTTAAATTATCCACTACCTCTATTATAAATCCATTCTCTTCATCAGACAAATTCCCCTTTGTTTTACATTTCAATTCTTCCAATAAATCTATAAAAACTTCGGCTTTTTCTAATTTTATATCTATTTTTTTTATGATTGGGTCCTCGATTTCTCCTAGATTTATCATACATTGAGTTGCTAATAATAATATGATTGATTTAATGTCTCTTTTCATTGTATTTTTAACTTTCTAAATTTTATCTCCTTTTTCATCTTGCACTCTAACACATTTAGTATTATCATCTTATTTATATCATTTATTGATAAAAAAAACAATATGAAAGAGTTTGATAAATTTATAAAAATACTGAAAGAACTTAGAAATCCAATTTATGGATGTCCATGGGATTTAAAACAAACAGAATCCAATCTAAAAGAATATATACTTGAAGAAAGTTATGAGCTAATAGAAGCCATTGAAAGCGGTTTAATAGAAAAAGAAATAGAAGAGCTCGGGGATCTATTGCTTCAGATCATTTTTATATGTCAAATAAACAAAGAAAGAGATAATTTTACAATTAAGGATGTATTAAATAGAATTAATACTAAATTAATTAAAAGACATCCGCATGTATTCGGAGATACAAAAGTTAAATCTCAGTTTGAGGTTAAATCTTTATGGGAAAAAAATAAAAGAATAGAAAAAGGTAGAAGAAGTATTATTTCAGATTACCCTTTACAAATGCCTTCTCTTTCTGTTTCAAAAAGAATTTCAGAACAGGCTTCAAGTGTTGGTTTTGATTGGGATGATGCAATAAAGGCTATTGATAAAATTGAAGAAGAAATAGAGGAATTAAAAGAAGCGCTACTTAAAGAAAAGAAAAGTAAAATTGAAGAAGAAATTGGAGACATCTTATTTGCAGTATCAAATGTATCGAGACTATTAAAAATAAATCCTGAATTTGCTTTAAAAAAAGCAAATAAGAAATTTACGAAAAGATTTAGATTTATTGAAGAACAACTTGAAAAAGAGGGGAAAAAAATTGATGAAGTTTCTCTTAAAAACATGGAAGAACTATGGGAAAAATCTAAAACTATCTTGTAAGTACCTTTTTTAATGTTAACCCGATCTTAGCTGGATTTTCAACTATATGAACCCCATTATCCTTCAACACTCTCATCTTTTCCTTTGCATAACCCTTACCCCCTGTAATAATTGCACCTGCATGTCCCATCCGTCTTCCAGGAGGGGCGGTCTGCCCCGAAATAAAAGCAATTACTGGTTTATTAAAGTGTTTTTTTATATACATTGCTGCCTTTTCCTCCATAGAACCACCTATTTCTCCTATCATAACAACTGCTTCTGTTTCTTCATCCTTTACAAATAGTTTTAATATATCAACAAAATCAGAACCAATTATTGGATCTCCACCAATCCCAACACTTGTTGACTGACCCATTCCCTGATTTGATATCTGATCAACAGTAGCATAAGTAAGAGTTCCTGATCTAGAGATAATTCCAATTCTTCCCTTTTTATGAATTTGAGCTGGCATAATACCAACTTTTGTTTCATCCGGAGTTATCACACCCGGACAATTTGGGCCTATTAATCTTGAATTAGTTGTATTTAAATAGTGTTTTACTTTCACCATATCCTGTATTGGAATACCTTCACTAATGCAAATAACTAACTCAATGCCAGTGCTTACTGCCTCTAAAATTGCATCACCTGCAAAAATAGCAGGAACAAATATTATAGAAACATTTGCTTCTTCTCTTTTAACAGCCTCTTCAACAGTATTAAAAACCGGTTTGTTAAGATGTGTATGTCCACCTTTCCCAGGAGTTACTCCTCCAACAATATTAGTACCATATTCAATCATCTGTGATGCATGAAAAGATCCCTCTTTTCCTGTAAAACCCTGTACAATTACTCTTGAATTTTTATTTACAAGAATTGACATTTTAATCTCCTCTTGATAGTTCTACAGATTTTAGAGCTGCTTTTTTAAAATCAACTTCAGATATAAAATTCAGTCCAGATTCGTCTATTATCTTTCTTGCTTGTTCTTCATTTGTTCCTCTAAGAAGTATAACCACAGGGATATTTACATTAAGAGATCTGGCTGCATTTACAACACCGGATGCAACAATATCTGTTCTTACAATCCCTCCAAATATATTAATAAAAACAACTTTTACGTTTTTATCAGCAATTAGAATCTTAAATGCTTCCTTTATTCTCTCTTCAGAAGTTCCACCACCTACATCTAAAAAATTTGCTGGCTCCCCTTTGTAATACTTTAATATATCCATTGTTGCCATTGCAAGCCCTGCACCATTTACCATACAGCCTATATTTCCATCCAGTTTAATATAATTCAGATCATATTTTGATGCTTCAACCTCAAATGGATCCTCTTCATATATATCCCTTAACTCCATAATATCAGAATGTTTTACCAAAGCATTATCATCAAAATTTACCTTTGCATCAAGAGCAATTAATTCTTCAGTATTTGTTATTATTAAAGGATTGATTTCAACAATAGAGGCATCCTTTTCATTGAATAGTTTATAGAGATTTGAAACAAGTTTTGAAAAAATTCCTCGCTGCGTTTTATTTAAGCCCAGCTTAAAAGAAAGCCTGATATTATGAAAATTTGATAATCCTGTAACTGGATGTATATATTCCTTAAATATATGTTCAGGATGCCTTTTTGCAACCTTTTCTATCTCCATTCCACCTTCAAGAGAAGCAATAATAACAGGCATTGCCTTTTCTCTATCCATAATCAATGCAAGATATAATTCATTAACAATATTTACTCCTTTCTCTACAAGGACTTTTCTTACTTTTTTACCCTGAGCTCCTGTTTGAATGTTTTTTATATGCATGCCAATAATCTCTTCAGCAAACCTTAAAGCTTCATCTCTATCCTTCGCAAGTTTAACACCTCCAGCTTTTCCTCTCCCTCCTGCATGTACTTGCGCCTTTATAACACATGGATAACCAATTTTATCTGCAATCTCCAGTGCTTCCTCTTTTGTATAAGCAACACTACCTTCAGGAACGGGAATCCCGAAATCCTTAAATAATCTCTTTGCTTGATATTCGTGTATTTTCATTTTTTGATCACAATATTTGTCTTTACTATAGAATTCAATTTTTAAATTGAATTCTCAATGACCTTTACTTTAAGTATTGATAGATATTCAGTTATCTTAATATCTTTGGGACATGCTTCCATACAGTTAAATATTGTATGACACCTCCATATTCCATTTTTGTCATTTATAATATCAAGTCTTTCATCTTTTCCATCATCCCTTGTATCAAATATAAATCTATACGCCTTTAAGAGCGCAGCTGGACCAAGATAATCCTCATTAGCCCATAAACTGGGACATGATGATGTACAAGCTCCGCATAAGATACAGATAGCAGACTCCCTGATACATTCAAATTCATCAGGCATCTGAATAAATTCTTTATCAGGTATTGGTTTATCTAAAATAAGATAGGGTTTAATTCTTTTCATCTTTTCAAAAAAACCCTCCATATCTACAACTAAATCTTTAATTATTTGAAATCCAGGAAGAGGCTCTATCTTTAATTTATTGCCTTTGAATTTATGCATTGGGGTTTTACATGCAAGTACATTCTGTCCATTTACTTTCATAGCACAGGATCCGCATATAGAACTTCTGCATGATCGCCTGTATGCCAGAGTGCCATCAATATTCCAATGAATCTCATTAAGTATATCAAGAATAGTTGAATCATCATCAACTTCTAAATCATACTTTTTCCATAAAGGTTTTTTATCCTTTTCAGGATTGTATCTTAAAATTTTTACTATAATATTTTCTTTTGCCATTATTGATCTCCTTAATATTTTCTTTCTTGAGGTGGAAATCTGTCCATAAAAATGACTGGCTCCTTTGAATGGTCCAGTTTTACACCATCTTCGGTTTTCCATGCTAAAGTATGTTTTAACCAGTTTTTATCATCCCTCTTTGGGAAACCTGTCCTATAGTGTGCTCCTCTTGATTCTTTTCTGGCTATTGCACCTTCCACAATTATTTCAGAAAAGCTAAGGAGATTCCCAACTTCATATGCTTCGAACAAATCAAGGTTATATGCATAGCCTTTATCATCTATAGTTACATTCTTGTATCTTTCCTGGAGTCCCTTTACTATTTTTAGCAATTTCAACATATCTTCTTCATTCCTGAATACTCCAACATATTTTGTCATATTTTCCTGCAACTCCTCCCTGATTTTTGAGTGTCTTTCTCCACCATTACCATCTATAAGAGAAGATATCTTTGCTCTGGCAACATCTAAAGGATTTGAAGGTAAATCCTCATATCCATTTACCACAAGAAATTTAGATATATTTTTACCAGCAATCCTGCCAAAGGTTGAAGCATCTTGTAGAGAATTTGTTCCAAGTCTGTTTGCACCATGAAGAGACAGACAGGATG